>CAMFLG010000083.1 GCA_945957495.1 uncultured Pseudorhodobacter sp.
TGCCGCGCTCACCCCCAGAGTATTTTCGCCAGTATGAAAAATTTTAGTCAAAGTGTTGGAGTCTTGCCGGGGAAAGCGGGGCTGGGTGTGGGAGTGCTGAAATTTCAGGCGGTGAGTCTGAAATTTGCGCATCAGGGCGCGGATGCGAGGCGAAGTCGGGCGGATTTGCCGCGGCTGGCTTGCAGCGCGGCAGGCGCGGGCAAGGATGGGGGCGGAAATTGGGGCCGCCATGCTGGACGCGAATTTTACACCTTTGATGCAGCGCAGCCGCGGCGAGGCGCATGTCAGCCTGCGCGCGCAGGGCGGGCGGGTGCGGCTGGTTGATCTGCGGCAGGCGGGGTCGGCCAAGGCGATGCTGCCGCATGGGTCGGGCGATGTGGCCGAGGTGGTGTTTCTGAACACCTCTGGCGGTCTGACCGGCGGCGACCGGCTGGAGTATCGGCTGGATTTGGGCGCGGGCGCGCGGGTGTTGGCCACGACGCAGACGGCAGAGCGGTGCTATCGCAGCTCGCAAGGTGTGGCGGATGTGCGGGTGGTGATGACCGCAGCTGCGGGCGGGCGCATCGACTGGATGCCGCAGGAAACCATCGTTTTTGACGGCGCGGCCATGCTGCGGCGGACCGAAATGGATCTGGCCGAGGGGGCAGAGGCGCTGTTGGCGGAAAGCATCGTGCTGGGGCGGCAGGCGATGGGTGAGACGCTGGCGCGGGTCGATCTGCGCGATCAGCGGATGATCCGGCGGCAGGGGCGGCCGGTTTGGGCAGAAAGTCTCGCGCTGCAGGATGCGGTGTTGGCGGCGCGCGGTTCGGCTGCAGTGCTGGGGCAGGCGCGGGCGGTGGCAGTGGTGGCACTTGTCGCACAAGGCGCCGAGGATGCGGTGGCATCGGTGCGCGGGCTGTTGGGTATGGATGGCTGCGCGGGTGCGGTTTCGGGCTGGGACGGCAAATGCGTGGTGCGGCTGATGGCCGTTGATGGTTGGCCGCTGCGGCGGCAGATGGGACGGATCCTGCAGACGCTGAGTGGCAGGGGCCTGCCGCGCGTCTGGCAAAGCGGAGGGATGACATGAACCTTACTCCACGCGAGAAGGAAAAGCTGCTGATCTCACTCGCGGCGATGGTGGCGCGCGGGCGGCTGGCGCGGGGGGTGAAGCTGAACCATCCCGAGGCGATCGCGCTGATCACCGATTTCGTGGTGGAGGGCGCGCGGGATGGCCGGTCGGTGGCCGATCTGATGCAGGCGGGCGCGCATGTGATTGCGGCGGATCAATGCATGGTGGGGGTGCCGGAGATGATCCATTCGGTGCAGGTTGAGGCCACCTTCCCTGATGGCACCAAGCTGGTCACTGTTCATCATCCCATTCGTTAGGAGGCAGACATGAAACGACTTATTTCCCTTGCCCTGATCCTTTCGCCCTCGGTTGCCTTGGCGCATCCGGGGCATGGTACAGGCTTTCTGGCCGGGCTGGACCATCCCTATGGCGGGATGGATCATATGCTGGCGATGGTGGCCGTGGGCCTGTGGGCGGCGGTGATCGGCGGGCGGGCGATCTGGGCGCTGCCCTTGGCTTTTGTTTCGGCGATGCTGGCGGGGGGCGCGCTGGGCATGGCGGGCGTGGCGCTGCCGGGGGGCGAGCCTGCGATTTTGGCCTCGGTCATCGTGCTGGGGGTCGCGGCGGGGATGCTGGCGCAGCCGCCCTTGGTGGTGGCCTTGGCGGAGGTGGCGCTGTTCGGGTTGGCGCATGGCAATGCGCATGGGCTGGAAGCCCCGGCAACCGGCTTTGCGGGCTTTGCCGCCGGGTTCGTGATTGCGACGGCGTCGCTGCACGGGATCGGGCTGTTGGCGGGCCGGGCGATGGGTTCGGTGCCGCGTCTGATCGGCTTTGGCATCGCCGGGGCTGGCGTGCTGCTGGCACTGGCATAGGGGGGGCACATGATACCGGGCGAGTTGTTTGCAGCCGAGGGCGAGATTGAGTTGAACGCGGGCGCGCGGACGGTCACGCTGATGGTGGCCAATACCGGCGACCGCCCGGTTCAGGTGGGCAGCCATTACCATTTTGCTGAAACCAACGCGGGGCTGGCGTTTGACCGCGCGGCGGCGCGGGGGATGCGGCTGGATATTGCCGCAGGCACGGCGGTGCGGTTCGAGCCGGGGCAGTCGCGCGAGGTGCGGCTGGTGCCCTATGGCGGCTTGCGCAAGGTGTATGGATTTAACGGCAAGGTCATGGGGGATTTGTGAATGGCGGCGCGGATTTCCCGACCTGACTATGCGGCGATGTATGGGCCGACCAGGGGCGACCGGCTGCGGCTGGGCGACACCGATATCATCATCGAGGTGGAGCGCGATCTGACCACCTATGGCGAAGAGGTGAAGTTCGGCGGCGGCAAGGTGATCCGCGACGGCATGGGGCAAAGCCAGATCCCACGGGCGGGCGGGGCGGTGGATACGGTGATCACCAATGCGCTGATCCTGGATCATTCCGGCATCTACAAAGCCGATGTGGGGCTGCGCGACGGGCTGATCCATGCCATCGGCAAGGCGGGCAACCCCGATACGCAACCCGGCGTGACCATCATCATCGGGCCATCGACCGAAGTGATTGCGGGCGAGGGCAAGATCCTGACCGCAGGCGGCTTTGACGCACATATCCATTTCATCGCGCCGGGGCAGATCGAGGATGCGCTGCATTCGGGCATCACCACGATGCTGGGCGGCGGCACCGGGCCTGCGCATGGCACTTTGGCCACCACCTGCACGCCGGGGCCGTGGCATATGGCGCGGATGTTGCAAAGCCTGGATGCGTTTCCGATCAACTTCGGCCTGTCGGGCAAGGGCAACGCCAGCCGCCCCGAAGCATTGGTCGAGATGGTCCGGGCCGGCGCCTGCGCGATGAAGCTGCACGAAGATTGGGGAACGACCCCGGCGGCGATTGATTGCTGTCTGTCGGTGGCGGACGATATGGACGTGCAGGTAATGATCCACACCGACACGCTGAACGAATCCGGTTTTGTCGAGAATACGCTGGCCGCGATCAAGGGCCGCACGATCCACGCCTTTCACACCGAAGGCGCCGGCGGCGGCCATGCGCCCGATATCATCAAGGTGGTCAGCCATCCGAATGTGATCCCGTCTTCGACCAACCCGACGATGCCTTACACGGTGAACACTCTGGAAGAGCATCTGGATATGCTGATGGTCTGCCACCATCTGGACCCGGCGATACCCGAGGACGTGGCCTTTGCCGAAAGCCGCATCCGGCGCGAGACGATTGCGGCAGAGGATATTCTGCACGACATCGGCGCGTTTTCCATTCTGTCATCGGACAGTCAGGCGATGGGGCGGGTGGGCGAGGTGATTTCGCGCACCTGGCAGACCGCGCATAAGATGAAGCAGCAGCGCGGGCGGCTTTCCGAAGAAACCGGGGCGAATGACAACGTGCGGGCCAAACGCTATGTCGCGAAATACACCATCAACCCGGCGATTGCCCAAGGCATGAGCCGCCATATCGGCAGTATCGAGGTGGGCAAGCGCGCCGATCTGGTGCTATGGTGGCCGGCGTTTTTCGGGGCCAAGCCGGAAATGGTGCTGGTGGGCGGCATGATCGCCTGCGCGCAGATGGGCGATACCAACGCCTCGATCCCCACACCGCAGCCGGTTTATTCGCGCCCGATGTTCGGGGCCTATGGCCGTGCCGTGGAACGGGGCGCGGTGCTGTTCGTGTCGGCTGCGGCGCAGGCAGAGGGGTTGCGCGCATCTTTGGGCTTGGCCAAACAGACGGTTGCGGTGGAAAACACCCGTAGTATCGGAAAGGCGGATATGGTGCATAACAATGCCATGCCATTGATCGAGGTGAACCCGGAAACCTATGAGGTAAGGGCGAATGGCGAGTTGCTGACCTGTGAGCCCGCCAAGGAACTGCCGCTGGCGCAACGTTATTTCCTGTACTGACATGTCGATTTTTACCACCGCCCGCCGTGTCATTCGCGGCCCCGTTTCGGGGCAGTTGCCGTTCGATATTGTTACGCTCAGCTATGACGAACGCTTTTTGCGGCGCAAGCGGCTGACGACGGTGCATGATCTGTCGTTTATGGTGAACCTGGCCGAGACGACCTCTTTGCAGGACCGCGATTTGCTGGAACTGGATGACGGCAGGCTGATCGAGGTGATCGCGGCAGAAGAGCCGGTGGTGGAGATCACTGGCCCGGCGCTGACCCGCTTTGCCTGGCATATCGGCAACCGCCACACGCCCTGTCAGATCGAGCAGGACCGTCTGTTGATCCGGCAGGATCATGTGATCGAGGCGATGCTGACGCAGTTGGGTGCTACGCTGCGCCGGGCGATAGAGCCCTTCACCCCCGAGGGTGGCGCCTATGGCCATGGCCGCACGATGGGGCATGATCATGGGGGGCATGACCATGGACCCTCCAACTTCACCGACCACAGCCATGGATGACCGGCTGGCGCTGGCGCAGATGCTGTCGCCCGCCTTTCCGGTGGGGGCCTATGCCTATAGTCAGGGGCTGGAACAGGCGATGTCGGACGGGGTTGTGCGCGATGCGGCCAGTCTGCAAGACTGGGTGACGCAGGTGTTGCGGCATGGGGCGGGGCGGATGGACGCGATCTTTCTGGCCTCTGCGCGGCGTGCGGACGATCTGGCGGCACTGGATGCGCTGGCTTTGGCCTATGCGCCCTGTGCGGAACGGGCGGTCGAGATGCGGGATCAGGGCGCGGCCTTTGCGCAGGTGCTGGCGGCGATCCGGGGGTGCGCGCAGCCCGCGCTGACCTATGCCGTGGGGTTTGGCCGGGCCACGCGCGGGATGCGGCTTTCGACGGCAGAGATTCTGGGCCTGTGGCTGCAGGCGTTGGCCGCGCAACTGGTTTCGGCGGCGGTGCGTTTTGTGCCCTTGGGCGGCGGCGAAGGGCAGGCTGTTCTGGCGCGGCTGGCGCCGGTGATTGCCGAGGTGGCCGAATGCTGCGCCGGTTCGGATCTGGCCGATCTGGGGTCGGCGGCATTTGGCGCCGATCTGGCGGCCATGCGGCATGAGACGTTAGAGGTAAGGATTTTCCGGACATGACCAACGCAAATGGCCCGTTGCGGGTGGGAATCGGCGGCCCGGTGGGTGCGGGCAAGACCACGTTGACCGAACAATTGTGCCGGGCTCTGGCGCATCGCTGTTCAATGGCCGTGGTGACGAACGACATCTACACCCGCGAGGATGCGGATTTTCTGATCCGGGCGCAGGTTCTGGCCTCGGACCGCATCCGGGGGGTGGAAACCGGCGGCTGCCCGCATACGGCGATCCGCGAGGATGCCTCGATCAATCTGGCCGCGATTGCCGATCTGCGCCGGACTTTCGTTGACCTTGATCTGGTGCTGGTGGAAAGCGGCGGCGACAATCTGGCGGCGACGTTCAGCCCTGAACTGGCGGACCTGACGATCTATGTGATCGACACGGCGGCAGGGCAGGATATTCCGCGCAAGAAGGGGCCGGGGCTGACGCGATCTGATCTTTTGGTGGTGAACAAGACCGATCTGGCGCCCTATGTCGGCGTTGATCTGGCGCTGCTGGAGGAGGACACCCAGCGTGCGCGCGGGGCAAGGCCCTATGTTATGGCCCGGCTGCGGCAGGGGGCCGGGGTGCAGGCGGTGGTCGATTGGCTGCAGCGCGACGGCGGACTGGAGTTGGCTGCGGTCTGATCGGTTGCGCCTTTGGCAGGCGTGGAACCGGGGGTTTCACACCCCCGGACCCCCGTGGAGTATTTGAGCCAAGATGAAGGAAAATTTTAGATAGATTTTAGGAGTTGAAGTCTGACTCAGGTGTTTTCCTTGAGCAGGATTTCGATGCGGATGGTTTCCTGGCTGGCGAGGGGTTCTTTCTGATCCGAGCGCGCCTTCAGGATGCGGATGGCGCTGCGCACCAGATGGCCGGGGTTTTGCGCGATGACGGCGTCAAGTTCGCCCGAGATCAACGCAGCCTCGGTAAAGGGGGTGCGTTCATGGGCGATGGTGACGGGGCCGTTTTCATGCGGGGCGGTGGCGATGGCTTGCAGGGGGCCGCGCGCCTCGGATGTCAGGATGTAGATGCCGACGATATCGGGGTGGCTGGCGAAAGAGGTTTGCACGATTTTCTCGGCCCGGGCCTGATTGCCCCAGGTTTCCAGCGAGGGCAGCACCTGCAGGTTGGGAAAATCAGCGTTGATCACCTGATCAAAGCCCAGACGGCGTTCCAGACTGTCGCGCGATTGCATGGTTTCGGCGATGACCAGCACCTTGCCGCTGCGCGCGCCGGAAAACCGGCCCATGAGGCGCCCGGCGGTGGCGCCCGCCGCGCGGTTGTCGATGCCCACCGCATCGCCGCCGGTGGTGCGCGACTGGCCCGAGATGAAAGACAGCGTGTCGATGCCGCGCTCTTCCAATCGCAGCATGGCGTCGCGCACCTGCGGGCTTTCCGGGGCCATGATGGCAATGCCGTCCACCGTTTCGGGGTCCAGCGTGGCCAGCAGGGCGGCGATGCGGTGCGGATCATTTTCCGGGATGCGGGTGACGTCGACGTGGATCATTTCGGCGGAAAAGGCGGAGTTGGCCTCATCTATCCGGTACAGAAGTTCGCCCAGAAACTGATCGCCTGTCTTGGGCAGCAGGAACACAAAGCGGTAGATCTTGCCGCGCGCAAGGTTGGCGGCAGAGGCGTTGCGCACAAAGCCCAACTCTTCAATCGCGGAATTGACCTTTTCGACGGTCTTGCGATGCACGCCGGGGCGGTCGTTCAGCACCCGGTCCACCGTGGCAAGGCTGACACCCGCGACCCTGGCAAGATCTTTCGTCGTCGGTCGCATGGAACCTCTCTGCAGGTGGCGCTGCGGTGAACCACATAAGGCCATTTTTCGCAAGTCGGGGCGGAATGCAAGAAATTTGAGGGGCGTACCTCAGATTTATGTTGAAATGAGGGGCGTACCTCAATTAGCGTCTTGATACGATGAGTCGCGGCGAGGAGGCTTCGACCAAACGGGGAGGAATGTCACAGATGAAGACGAATTTGCTTTATTCGGCTGCGGCGCTGGCACTGGTTGCGGGCGCGGGTTCGGCCAGTGCTGAAGATCTGACCTTGTGCTGGGCGGCCTGGGATCCCGCGAACGCGCTGATCGAACTGAGCAAGGAATACGAGGCGCAATCGGGCAATACGATGCACTTTGAATTCGTGCCTTGGACCAGCTTTGCCGACCGGATGCTGAACGAATTGAACTCTGGCGGCAAGCTTTGCGATCTGATGATCGGCGACAGTCAGTGGATCGGCGGGGCGGCCGAAAACGGCCAATACATCAAGCTGAACGATTTCTTTGATGCCAATGGCATCAAGATGGACGATTTCATTCCCGCCACCGTGGTGGGCTATGCCGAATGGCCGAAGAACACGCCGAACTATTGGGCGCTGCCCGCCTTTGGTGACGTGGTCGGCTGGACCTATCGCAAGGATTGGTTCGCGCGCCCGGAACTGCAGGCCGAGTTCAAGGAAAAATATGGCCGCGATCTGGCTGTGCCCGCGACCTTTGCAGAGCTGAAGGACATCGCCGAATTCTTCCAGGGCCGCGATATCGACGGCAAGAAGGTGTACGGCGCCTATATTTACACCGAGCGTGGTTCGGAAGGCATCACCATGGGCGCGATGGATGTGCTGTATTCCTTCGGGTTCAAATATGACAACCCCGACAAGCCCTATGACATGGAAGGCTTTGTGAACTCTGACAAGGCGATTGCGGGGCTGGAGTTCTACAAGTCGCTTTACGATTGCTGCTCTCCGCCCGGCATGTCGAACGCCTATATGGGCGAAGGCGTCGATGCCTTCAAATCCGGGCAGGTGGCGATGCAGATGAACTTTGCCTTCACTTGGCCCGGGTTCAACACCGATCCGAACGTGGGCGGCGACAAGACCGGCTATTTCGCCAACCCGGCAGGCCCGGATGGCGACCGGTTCGCGCAGTTGGGCGGGCAGGGAATTTCGGTGGTGGCTGCGTCCGACAAGCAAGAGGCGGCGCTGGATTACATCAAGTGGTTCGCGCAGCCGGAAGTGCAGGCGAAGTGGTGGCAGTTGGGCGGCTATTCCGCACTGCGCGCCGTGGTGGAAGACCCGAGCTTTGCCACCAGCCAGCCTTATGCGCAGACCTTCCTGGACAGCATGGCGATCGTGAAGGATTTCTGGGCAGAGCCCAGCTATGCCACGCTGATGCAATCGTCGCAGAAATGGCTGCATGACTATGTGATCGCCGGCAACGGCACCGCGAAAGAGGCGCTGGACGGTCTGGTCGCCGATTGGCACGCCACTTTTGAAGAAGAAGGCAAATACTGATGCCGATGCCCCGGCCTTTGGGCCGGGGTTCTGCGCGAGGCTCTTGAGGGCCAATCGGGTCTCGCGCATCCTTCACGCAGTGTGAACGCCCTCGGGAAAACCGCCCATGCCAAATGACCTGACCACGCGCGCAGCTTCGGCCACGCCGCCCAGACTCGCACATCGCATCCGCGGCCTGTCGGATCGCACGATTGCCTGGATCTTTGTCGGCCCGACGATCTTTCTGTTGTTGGCGGTGAATATCTTTCCGCTGATCTGGACGATCCGGCTCAGCCTGACCGATTTCCGCACCAACCGGCCGAATAATCCGGTGAAGTTTGTCGGCATCGAGAATTACCGCAAGATCCTGTCGGACCCGGACACCTGGATGTCCTTGCAGGCGACGGCGCATTTCCTGATCTGGACTATTGTTATTCAGGTGCTGATAGGGTTCTCGCTGGCCTACCTGATCAACAAGAAATTCCGTGGCAACGACCTTTGGACGACGCTGATCGTGTTGCCGATGATGCTGTCGCCTGCGGTGGTGGGCAATTTCTGGACCTTCCTTTATCAACCGCAGATCGGGCTGTTCAACTATTTCGTCGCCTTCTTTTCCGGGGCGGACCCATCGAGTTTTTCGATGATCGGCGAGGTGCCCTTGGCGCCTTGGGCGATTGTGATCGTGGACACCTGGATGTGGACGCCGTTCGTGATGCTGATCTGTCTGGCCGGGCTGCGGTCGATCCCGCCCAGCATCTATGAGGCGGCGGAATGTGACCGGGCCAGCAAATGGCGGCAGTTCTGGACGATCACAATTCCGATGGTGCTGCCGTTCCTGATGCTGGCGGTGTTGTTCCGGGGCATCGAGAATTTCAAGATGTTCGATCTGGTGGTGCAACTGACCGGCGGGGGCCCCGGGGCCACGACGCAGCTGGTGTCGATTGATCTGAAACGTGAGGCGTTTGAAAAATGGCGCACCGGCTATGCCTCGGCCTATGCGGTGATCCTGTTCGTGACGGTGTTTGGCCTGGCCTCGATCTATGTCAAGGCGCTGAATAAGGTGAAAGACAGATGAGCTATTCCATCACCGAGCCGTCAAACCGGCAGAAATGGATCGCGGGTGTTCTGGTGATTGGCTATGCGGTGATCACGCTGTTGCCGCTGATCTGGATCATCGCCACCGGGTTCAAAACGCCGTCAGATGCGATTGCCTATCCGCCGAAAGTCTTCTTCACCCCCTCGCTGGAAGGCTATGTAAACCTGTTCACCTCGCGCAGCCGCATCGCGCCGGATGATCTGGCGGCGCTGGGGCCGCCGACGACCTGGTATGATGCGATTGTACGGCAGTACGACATGGTGATCACCGGGCCAAGCC
>CAMFLG010000084.1 GCA_945957495.1 uncultured Pseudorhodobacter sp.
AGGGCCAGAACCTCTTGCTCGCTCAGATCCGAAAAGCGGCGGCGGTTTGGGGTGGCGAAAAGCATGGGAGCCTCAATTTGGAATCATTCTAATCTATGCTGAAACGGTGCGGCAAGGAAACCCCGGAAATGCATTTTGAACTGATCAGTTCAAAATGGCCTTGCGCATTCCGGCGAATCGGCGCAGAAGCAAACTAAACTTAACAGTTCATAAAAAGGAGAACGTTATGAGCCTCTTCGCATCCATCACCCTGATCGCCGCCTGTCTGGCCGCACCCGCATCGGCCTTCACCTTCAGCCTGCCCGACCTCAGCTTTCCGGATTCTGCGACAACGGTATCCACGCAATCCTGTGACCCGGCTTCGACGGCGCCCGTTTCCGTCTGCAAGTGACGCTGGACTTGCCCGCCCCCCTGCCGCCGGTCTAAGCTGGCGGCGGAGGCATCAGATGGGCGCGAAGCCGCAACTCATTGTCAAAGGTCGCAAGTTTGAGCAGGTGCTGGACGGCGCCCGCACCGTTTTCATGCGCGACGGCTATGAGCGGGCCTCGGTGGACGACATCGCGCGCGAGGCGGGTGTGTCGAAAGCCACGCTTTACGCCTATTTCCCCGACAAGCGGCTGCTGTTTCTGGAAATCGCCAGTTCTGAATGCCGCCGTCAGGCCGAAGATGCCGGGGACATGCTGGATTTGGGACGCCCGATTGCGCAAATCCTGCACCTGGCCGCAGAACGGATCGTGTCGTTCCTGATGTCGGATTTCGGCCAGCGCATCTATCGCATAGCGGTGGCGGAATCGGAAAACTTCCCGGCACTGGCGCAGGAGTTTTACGAATCCGGCCCAAAGCTGGTGCGCGACCGCCTTGCCGAATGCCTGAGCAATGGCGTGGAGCGGGGGGAGTTGGTGATTGACGACATCCCCTTTGCCGCCGCGCAGTTCGCGCAACTGTGCAAGGCCGATCTACACGACCGGCTGATCTTTTCGCCCAGCCAGACGGTCACATTGAAAGACCATGCGCGCGTGATCAACGGCGCGGTAGAGATGTTCATGGCCCGCTATGGCGCGAAAGACCCGGGCAAGGCCTAGGGCGTTGCCGCCAGAAACAGGGTCCAGCGTTGGGTTTTCAGGGTATCGACCTCGATAAACCCGGCAGAGATATCGCCGCGCGACCAACATTCGGTGATGCCCCGGATGACGAATTTGCGCGGTGAAATGCACATCTGCGTTGTGCCGGGCAGGATCGGCTGACCAAAGACATCCTGCGCATAGATATAGATGTAGCGGCTGGTCAGTTCGGTCTTGACCACGTTCGCGCATTGGTTCGGCCCGATCGTCCACCAGCCCTCGGTCTGAAACTCGTCATTCACATCCTGACCGATGGCGACGTTGACCACATCGAAGGATTGGTTGCAGACGGCAAATTCAGCCCGTGCCGTGCCCGGCAAAGCCAGCGCGGCAAGGCAGGCGGCCAAAGTCAGGGGGGCGAGGCGATGCGTGACCATGGCCGCAGCATAGAACCTGCGCCGATGCCGGGAAAGAGAATTGCGCATCGGCACCCGCCCTGCCGTTCGGTCAGTCGCCAAAAATCAAGGCATCCGGGATCAGGTAATACTCGTTGCCATTGGCACTGATCCACCAGTTGTCATCCTTGCGCTGCCACGCCAATCCGGCGCCGTCATGGGCGACGAAGGACTGATCGGATTTCGTGAAAGTCAGCGCGCGCACTTCGCCATTGTCGGGGCGGTTCAGGATGATCGTGGCCCCCGAGGGCGCCCGCAGAACGCCAAAGTTGCAGGCCTGGTCAAAGCTGTCCGCGCCGATCGAGCATGGAACGGTGCCTTCGGCGTGAAATCCATTGTCGGTTTTCGCATCGGTCGCGGCGGCTGGCCCCGCGCTTTCGCGCAGATAGCGCCCGGCGACCCAGCCTTGCACCGATGGGTCATCCGGCAGTTCCACCAGACACCAGCGGATATTGTCGTCAATACGGCAGCCCTTGTTGCGCAGCATGGTGCCATCGGGGAATTCGGCCAGGATCGGCGCCTTGGCCGAAGGGGTTTTGCGCAGATTCAGCGTATCATTCGCGCCAACCCCGGTTACATCCCAGAAATCCGGGCCGCCCATCAGGCCATCGGCAAAGTCGGGCTGCAGATCGCCGGGCTTGGCCGGTTTGCCCGAAATCTCGACACTTAGGCTGAACTGCGCCACCTCATTGCGACGGGCGGCGTTGCGAATGAGGTAAACCTGAATGACGTAATCACCATTCGCGTGCAGCGTCGCAGAAAACGTATCGCCAGAGGTAGAGCCAATAAACATCGCTTCGTCCGAGGCCGGGGGAATCACGTTGAAATAGGCCGAGGCGTTGTCGGACTGCATCGAAACGGTCATGGTTTGCCCGGCGGCGGCGCCCAGAACATATTCCACGCTTTCATACCCAGTGATCTTGTCTTTCAGCACGGTGGAAGAGGTGCCGCTGGCGAAATGCACAACCTCGCGCCGGGCGTCTTGTGCCGGGGCTGCGGTGGCAAGGTAAGTCAGGGCGATGGCCGCCGCGACCAACAGGGATTTGACGCCAATCATTGCTTTTTCCACCCACTGCGCAATCGACAACCAGATGCGACCGAGACTGCCCGATGTGCCGGGGGTGGTCAATGCGGCGAAGGTCTTTGGCGCGGGGACAAAAGGCTAAAGCGGGATGCGGCGGAACACGGTTTTCGCCATCAGTTTGATGTCAAAACACAGGTTCCGGCGGCGTTGATAGATCAGATCCAGCCGCGCCTTTCGGGGCACGCAGGCGCGGGCATAGATGGCGTCGGTTTCCTCGACGCTGCGGCTGCGCGCCAACAACCACTCCTCGTGTCGGTGATAAACAAGGGTGGCAAGCCCGGTGATGCCCGGTCGGGATTTCAGGACTTCGCCGTAAAGCTCCGGAAACCGGTCAACATACTGCCGCAAGGGCGGGCGCGGGCCGACAAAGCTGATGTCGCCGCGCAGCACGTTCCACAGTTGCGGCAGCTCATCCAAGCGCGAGCGGCGCAGGAAGGCACCGCAGCGCGTGATCCGCGCCACCTTGTCGCCGCCCGAAACGCCGCTGTCAGAGGCGACCACCTTCATGCTGCGGAATTTCAGCAACATGAAGGCTTCGGTTGGCGTTTTCATGCGTTCGGACCGGTAGATCACCGGGCGGCCATCCAGGATCAGGATGACCAGCGCCATGATCAAGCTGACCGGCAGCAGGATGATCGCCAGAAGCAGCGCGACGACGATATCAAAAAGCCGCTTTCCCGGGGTCATGGCGCATCTCGCAAGGATCGCCATTCCGCCACCATCGCCTGTGCGGTGCTGTCGGTGGGTGTAAAGGCATGCAGGCCGGACAGGCGGCTGCAATCCAGCGTGATGGTCTGATAGGCGGTTTGCGGGGCCGGTTGCCACGCCCAATCCGCGCCCGCCGCGTCGGCCAGATCGGCCATGGCGACCGGCTCCGGTGCCGCCAGGTTCAGCACATCCGGCAGATCGCGCCCCACCAGCCCAGCCAGAACGCGCGCCATGGTTTGTGGCCCGATGTAAGACCGCTGCGGCCCAGCCCCATCGGCAAACTGATCAATCCGCATCGCCTGCCCCGTTGCTGCGTTCAACAGCAGCGCGTCTGCCCCCGCGACATTGCCGATGCGCAGGGCGCAAACCTGGATGCCGGCGGCGCGGAAATTGGCGCAGGTGGCCTCCATCGCCACTTTGGCGCGGCCATAGTCATTCACCGGCTGTAGGGCATCGCCCTCGCGCAACTGCGCAGCTCCGCCGCTGCCATAAACCGCTGAGGAGGAGGCGATCAGGACTTGCCCGATGCCCGCCGCCTGTGCCGCCGTCAGGCACGCTTCGGCGATGCGGCTGTTGTCGGCAAGATCGCCTTTTCCGGGCACTACACCCGCCAAAACGATCATGGTTTGGAAGTGAGGCGGCAGGGCGGCTTGACCCGGCACCCAGGCGAATTGCGGCAGGTCAAGCGGCAGGGCTTTGCCGCGATGCTGCAACACCGGGCGCAGACCATCGCGCGCCCAGCCCCGCGCCAGCATCCGCCCGACCCGCCCGCTTGGGCCAACGATCAGCACCCTGTTCAACCTGTCGTCCGCCACACCGACCCTGCCCTACACCTTGATCCGCAAACCATAGGGGATGCGTTCGGCGGTGAATATAGCGTTTTCCTTAGCCCTTCGCCCGGACCGCATTTACGGCCTGCCGCGACAAGGCACCGGGGTACTGGATGACCTGACCTGCCAGCGCGGTTCCCGCCGCGATGGCTTGCGATAATGGCGCGCCGGACAGGTGGCTGACCAGAAAGGCCGCGTTGAAACTGTCGCCCGCGGCGGTGCTGTCGGTGATCTTGCCCACGGGCGGGGTTGGCACCCCCACCTCTGCCCCGCCCAGCGCGGCAATCACCGGATCGGGCCCGTTCTTGACGATCACACCTCCCGCCCCTGCCGCCAAATACCGCGCCACCGTTGCCTGCGCGTCGGCATCGCCGAAATGCCCGGCCTCATCATCGAAAGAGGCAAGCACCACATCAGACAAACCCGCAAAGCGCGTGATGGTGTCGCGCATGTCAGACGGGTTTGCCCAAAGCCGGGGCCGGATGTTGGGATCAAAGGCGGTTCTGCCACCCGCCTTGCGCAGATCGCGCAAGGCGGCGGCAAGGGTGCTGCGGCCGTTATCATCCAGAATGGCAAGGGTAATGCCGGAAAGGCAAACCAGATCAGCGCCTGCAAGCGCGGCGGCTAGGGCGGCGGGGTCTTCGGCCAAAAGCCGGGCGGCGCTTTGGCTGCGCCAGTAGGAAAAGCTGCGTTCGCCGTCTTTCAACGAAATCATGTATAGCCCGACAGAGCGATCGGGTTTACGAAACAGATGGCCCGTGCCAATGGATTGCGCGGCGATGAACCCGGCCATTTCATCTGAAATCGCATCTGTGCCAATGGCGCTGATGAAATCCACCTGCCAGTCGCCGGGCGCCAGATGGCGGGCATACCATGCCATGTTGAACGTATCGCCCGCAAATCCCTTGCGGTACTGCGCGCCGTCCGGGGCAATTTCCACCATACATTCGCCAATGAAGACCAGTCGCAATGTCATACCCCCTCGGCAGAAAACCAATTGTGATGGACCCGGCGCATCTCTTCGATGATCGTCTCGATCTGGCCCAGGTGACTGCGCAGGGCGGTCACGGCGGCGGCCTCATCACGGGCGCGCAGGGCGGCCAGTATCCCGCGATGTTCTTCCAGCGCGCGGGCAGAGCCGGAGGCGAGCGACAGAAAACGCACGCGATCGGTATGCGCCTTGCTTTCGCGGATCACGTCCCAGACATAGCCCAGCCCGGCGCCGATGCACAAAAGGGTGTGGAATGCGTCGTCCAGTCGATGGAACCGCGCGCGGTCATCCTCTGCCACCGCAATCGCCTGCAGGTCCAGATTATGCTCTAACGCGCGGAAATCGTCTTCGGTCAGGCTTAGGGTGGCGCGGCGCATCACCTCTACCTCGATCGAGGTGCGGATGAAGCGCGCCTTGCGGATATCCTCGACGTGAATCTGGCTGACCTGTGTTGCCTTTTGCGGCTGGATCACCAGAAAGCCCAGCTTTGACAGCCGATAGAAGGCATCCCGCACCGGCTGCCGCGAGACATTCAACTGCCGTGCCACATCCGCCTCTGACAGTTTGGTTCCGGGCGGCATGGCCAGCGACAGCACCTGTTTATACAGCACATCAAAGACTTGATCCGCGATAGACGCCCGATGCACCGGTTCTAACGGAGTAAGAAGATCGGCCTCGCTCACAGTTCCGCCCCCAGTGAATTGACTTGGGCGGCAATCTAACATATTAGTCTGCCAGAATACCAGAGCTTTGATGCGTTTGGCCGTTCGGGAAAGGAAAACACAGTGCCAAAGTTGGACCCGGACCGGTTGTTTCCCGTCGATGCGCGGTCCCGTAGCTTGGCGCGTGATCTTTACGGTCCGATCAAGGATCTGCCGATCATCAGCCCGCACGGCCACACCGACCCACGCTGGTTTGCCGAAAACCACGCTTTTGCCGACCCGGCGCAACTTTTTGTGGTGCCGGATCACTACGTCTTTCGCATGCTGTTCTCGCAAGGCGTGCCGTTGGAAAAGCTAGGGGTGCCGCGGGCCGATGGCGGGGCTGTGGAAACCGATGGGCGCAAAATCTGGCGGCTGTTTGCCGAACACTATTACCTGCTGCGGGGCACACCGTCGTCACTGTGGATCGACCACGCCTTTGCCGAGGTGTTCGGGATTGAAGATCGACTTTCGCCCGCCACGGCCGACCGGATTTATGACCACATCGCCGATTGTCTGACCCAACCGGCCTATCGCCCCCGCGCACTGTTCGAGCGGTTCAATATCGAGGTGATCGCCACCACCGAAGGCCCGCTGGACGATCTGCGCTGGCACCGGATGATCCGCGAAAGCGGGTGGGCCGGGCGGGTGATTACTGCCTATCGCCCGGATAGCGTGGTGGACCCGGATTTCCCCGGCTTTGCCGCGAAGTTGGATCGTTTTGGCGAAATCACCGGTGAGGATTGCAGCACATGGGAGGGATATCTGGACGCCCATCGCAATCGTCGTGTTTGGTTCAAGGGGTTTGGGGCAACCTCGTCGGATCATGGACATCCGAATGCCCGCACCGAAAACCTGCCCCAAAGCGACGCAGCCGCCCTGTTCGCCAAAGTGCGCGCCGGAAAGGCCGATGCCAACGAGTCCGACGCCTTTCGCGGCCAGATGCTGACGGAAATGGGGCGGATGAGCCTGGAGGACGGGTTGGTTCTGCAAATCCATCCCGGTTCGTGGCGCAACCATAATCCGGGGGTGTTGCAGCAGTTTGGCCGCGACAAGGGCTTTGATCTTCCCATGCGCACCGATTATGTCCGCGCGCTCAAACCCCTACTGGATGCCTATGGCACCGACCCGCGCCTGTCGGTGATCCTGTTCAGTCTGGATGAAACCACCCAGTCGCGCGAATTGGCCCCCCTGGCCGGGGTTTATCCTGCGCTAAAGCTGGGGCCGCCGTGGTGGTTTTTTGACAGCCCCGAGGGGATGCGGCGATTCCGCGAAAACACCACGGAAACTGCGGGGTTCTACAATACCGTCGGCTTTAACGATGACACCCGCGCCTTCTGTTCGATCCCTGCGCGGCATGATGTCGCCCGGCGGGTGGATTGCGCCTACCTTGCCGGGCTGGTCGCCACCGGGCGGCTGGACGCAGATGCGGCAATTGAGGTTGCGCATGACCTGACCTACCGGCTTGTGAAACAGGCCTACCGGTTGTGAATTTGAAAACGATGACCTGGAATGGAGACCGGGATGCCCGCTGAACCCTTGCAACGTGGAACCGGCGCACGGCCCGGGGTGGGGATCGTGCATCTGGGGCTGGGGGCGTTCTTTCGCGCGCATGGCGCGATTTATGTGGCAGAGGCGATGGCGGCCTCTGGCGGGGATTGGGGCATTCGCGCGGCCAGCCTGCAAACACCCGGCACGCGAGATGCACTGGCACCGCAGGGCTATGCCTATATCGCGCTGTCGGCGGGGCCGCAGGGCGATGTCGCCCAGGTGGTCGAGGTGATCGAAGATGTGCTGGTCGCCCCGGAAAACCCGGCGGCGCTGATTGCTGCCATGGCGGATCCGGCGGTCAGGATCGTCAGTCTGACCGTGACCGAAAAGGGTTATTGCCATAACCCGGCAACCGGCGCGCTTAATCTGGATCACCCCGATATTCAACATGATCTGGCCACGCCCCTGCCGCGTTCGGCCCCCGGATATCTGGTGCGGGCGCTGGCGGCGCGGCGCGCGGCGGGGCTGCGCCCCTTCACCGTGCTGACCTGCGATAACCTGCCCCACAACGGCGCCGTAGTGCGCGGGGTGGTGATCGCGTTGGCGCAGCAGATTGATCCCGCCCTTGCCGATTGGATCGCCGCCGAAGGGCGGTTTCCGGCAACGATGGTGGACCGCATCGTTCCCGCCACCAAGCCCGAGGATCTGGACCGCGTGACCCGTGCCTGCGGTTTGCGCGATGCAAGCCCGGTGATCCACGAACCCTTTCGGCAATGGGTGATTGAGGATGATTTCGTCGATGGCTTGCGGCCCGACTTTGCCGCCGTGGGCGCCCAGATGGTCACGGATGTGGCCCCGTATGAGCTGATGAAGCTGCGGATGTTGAACGGCACGCATTCTTCCTTGGCCTATCTTGGCTATCTGGCGGGGTATGAGACGATTTCCGACACCGTCGCCGATCCGGTGTTTGCCGCATTTGCCCAAAGGCTGTGGCAGAAAGAAATCATTCCGGTGTTGCAGGCCCCCCCGGGGGCGGATTTGCCCGCCTATGCCGATGCCCTTTTGGCCCGGTATCAGAACCCGGCGATCCGGCACCGGACCTGGCAGATTGCCATGGACGGCAGCCAGAAACTGCCGCAGCGGATTTTGGGTACTTTGGCCGAGGCGAAAACGCCTTGCCCGGGGCTGTGTCTGGCCGTGGCGGGGTGGATGCGCTACGTCAGCGGCACGGATGAAACCGGCGCGGCGATCGAGGTGAAAGACCCGTTGGCAGAGGAATTGCGGCGCCGCGCGCGGTCGAACGACCCCGTTTCGGCGCTGTTGGCGATGGAGGCGGTGTTTTCGCCGAAGGTTGCCGCCCGGATCGCGGTTCCGGTTGGACAAGCCTATGCCCGGCTGTTGGCCTTGGGGGCGCGGGGCGCGGTGGAAGAGGTTTTGGCGAAATGATCGAAACCTGGCGCTGGTTCGGCCCGTTGGACAAGATCTTTCTGTCCGAAATCGCCCAGACCGGGGCCACAGGCATCGTGACGGCGCTGCATGAAATCCCTTATGGCGCGGTTTGGCCGCGCGACGCGATCGCCGCGCGCCGCAACATGATCGCGGCAGAGGGTTTTAGCTGGGACGTTGTGGAAAGCCTGCCGGTGCATGAACGGATCAAGCGCGGTGCGGGCGATCTTTCACCTCTTTTCGCCAACTATCGGCAGTCATTGGCCAATCTGGCGGCGGAAGGCATCCGGACGGTTTGCTACAACTTCATGCCGCTGTTGGATTGGACGCGAACCGATCTGACCGCACCGCTGCCGCGCGGTGGCAGTTGTCTGCGGTTTTCGGCGCCGCGCATGGCGGCGTTTGAGATTCACATGCTGGGCCGCACCGCAGCCGAGGCCGACTATCCCGCCGATGTGCGCGCCAAGGCCGCGGCATGGTATCAGGCCGCCGATATGGCAGAGCGTGAGGCGCTGCTGCATGCGATCATGTCGGGTCTGCCGGGCGCCTATGACCGCTATGACATTGCCGGATTGCGCACCGCGCTGGCACAGTATGACGGCATCGACCGCGACGTTTTGCGCAGCAATTACAAACGTTTCCTGCAAGAGGTCATCCCCTGCGCCGAGGATTTGGGGATGCGGCTGTGCGTTCACCCCGACGATCCGCCGCGCGATATTCTGGGTCTGCCGCGGATCGTGTCTTGCGAAGACGATATCGGCTGGATTCTTGCCGCCGTGGACAGCCCGGCAAATGGGCTGACCCTGTGCGCGGGGTCTTTGGGGGCGAACCCGGCCAATGATGTGCCTGCGATTGCGCGGCGCTTTGCAGACCGGATCTGGTTTGCGCATCTGCGC
>CAMFLG010000085.1 GCA_945957495.1 uncultured Pseudorhodobacter sp.
GGTCTGGTGTGTGACCAAACCCACCCGCACCGGCGACGCCATCAGCGTCGAGGCGTTCGATGCCGAAGGCGGGCTGATCCTGCAGATCTTTGGCTATCGCAAGGACACCCCGGCCGCGCCGTGGAACGCGCTGACCCAGACCCTGCCGCGCCGCCGGGCAGAGGTGATGGCATGATGCGTTCCGCCCTGTCGCGCCTGCATCTGGGGCTGATGCTGATCACCGCACTGACCCTTGCGCTGGCGCTGGCCATGACCCCGGCGCGGGCCGAACAGCCTGCGCCCCGGGTGATCAGCCTTGGCGGTTCTGTCACCGAAATCGCCGTGGCTTTGGGGGCAGAAAACCGGCTGATCGCGCGCGACACCACCTCGACCTTTCCGCCCTCTGTCACCGCTCTGCCCGATGTCGGCTATATCCGCGCCCTGTCGCCCGAAGGTGTGCTGTCGCTGACCCCCGATCTGATCATTGCCGAAGGCGATGCCGGCCCGCCCGAAACGCTGGATGTGCTGCGCGCCACTGGCATTCCGATCGTTCTGATGCCGAAGGATCCCAGCCCGAACGGCGTGCTGGAAAAGATCACCGCCGTCGCCGCCGCCCTTGATCTGCCAGAGGCCGGTCAAGCCCTCGGCGCCAAGGTCAAGGCCGGGCTGGATGCCGCGCAAGCCCGCGCCGACGCGGTGCAATCGCCCAAGCGCGTCTTGTTCATCCTGTCGCTGCAGGGCGGCAAGGTGATGGCGGGGGGCGAAGGATCGTCTGCCGAAGGGATCATTCACCTTGCCGGGGCGGTCAACGCCGCCAGTGGGTTTCAGGGCTACAAACCCATCACGGACGAGGCGCTGATCGCCGCCGCCCCCGATCTGATCCTGATGATGGACCGCGAGGGCGATCTGGCCATCGACAACGCCGATGTGCTGGCGCACCCCGCGCTGGCGGAAACCCCCGCCGCCAAATCCGGTGCGATCCTGCGGATGGACGGCATGTTGCTGCTGGGCTTTGGCCCGCGCACGCCTGAGGCGGCGCAGCAGTTGCATGACGCGCTTTACGGCGCGGCACCCTGATCATGCTGACCCTTCATCTGCCCCGGCGCGCGGCACAAGAGCGTCCCGACCCGCGCCGCGTCACGCTGGCTTTGGTCGGCCTGACCCTGATCCTGACCCTGCTGTCGCTTGGCACCGGGGCGGCAGGCCTGTCGCTGGCCGATATGGCCCGCGCCATCGCAGGCGACGGGTTGGATCGGCGCGCGGCTGTGATTTTGTATGACATCCGCCTGCCCCGGCTGGGCATGGGTCTTCTGGTGGGGGCGGCGCTGGCCGTGTCGGGCGCGCTGATGCAGGGGCTGTTCCGCAATCCGCTGGCCGATCCGGGTGTGGTGGGGGTCGGCGCCGGGGCCAGCCTGGGCGCGGTGCTGTCGATCGTGTTGGGCGGGATGCTGCCTATGTCTCTAACCGCCGTGTTTGGCTCTTATCTGGTGCCTTTTGCAGCCTTCTTTGGCGGCTGGGCGGCAACGCTGATCCTCT
This sequence comes from uncultured Pseudorhodobacter sp., assembly GCA_945957495.1. GTDB lineage: Bacteria > Pseudomonadota > Alphaproteobacteria > Rhodobacterales > Rhodobacteraceae > Cypionkella. The sequence goes on from CAMFLG010000085.1 coordinate 1,516, forward strand.
ATCACGCCGCCACATCGCAGGGGCGCACCTCTGTCGCCACGATGCTGCTGGCGGGCATCGCGCTGGCGGCATTGGCGGGGGCGGTGACGGGGGTGCTGATCTTTTTGGCCGACGACAAGCAACTGCGCGACCTGACGTTCTGGGGCATGGGCTCGCTTGCGGGCGCCAGCTGGGCCAAGATCGCCGCCGCCCTTCCGCTGATCGCACCGGTGCTCATTCTGTCGCCGCTGCTGGCACGCGGCCTGAATGCGCTCGCCCTGGGCGAAGCGCAGGCCGCCCACCTTGGCATTGATGTCGAACGCTTGAAGCGGCTGGCGGTGCTGGGCGTTGCCGCCACGGCGGGCGCGGCGGTGGCCATCGCCGGGGGCATCGGTTTTGTCGGCATTGTGGTGCCGCATCTGCTGCGGCTGTTCCGGGGGCCTGACCACCGCCACCTGCTGCCACAGGCGGCACTGCTGGGTGGCGCGCTGCTGGTCGCCGCCGATATGGTCGCGCGCAGCCTTGTCGCCCCCGCTGAATTGCCCATCGGCATCGTCACCGCCTGCCTTGGGGCACCGGTGTTTCTGTGGATATTGCTGCGGCGTCGCGGCGGATTGGGGATCTGACGTGCTGAAGGTAGAGGATCTTTCCGTTGCGCTGTCGGGCAAATCGTTGCTGTCCGGCGTCAGCTTTGGCGCCCGCGCCGGGCAGGTCACGGCGATCATCGGGCCGAACGGGTCGGGCAAAACCACATTGCTGCGCGCCCTGTGTGCCGAATGGCGCTATAGCGGCCATGCGGCTCTGAACGGCCACGATATCCGCACCACCCGCCCGAACGTCATGGCGAAAATCCGTGCCGTGCTGGCACAGGAAACGCAGGTGGCCTTCCCCTTTACCGCAGGCGAGATCGTGCGCATCGGGCTTGAGGCCGGGGGCCATGCCGCGGATGAGGCCCGCGCCGCCCATCTTTTGGCCGAGGTGGATTTGCCCGGCTATGCCCCGCGCCCCTATCATCAGCTTTCGGGTGGGGAACAGGCAAGGGTGCAATTCGCCCGCGCACTGGCACAGGTGCAGCCGGTGGGCGAAAAAGGCCCGATGTGGCTGCTTCTGGACGAACCCTTGGCCAGTCTGGACATCGGGCATCAACTTTTGGTCCTGCGCATCGCCCGCAAATTTGCCGATGCGGGCGGCGGGGTCGTGGCCGTGATGCACGACCTGAACCTAACGGCGATGCTGGCCGATCAGGTGCTGCTGATGCAGTCCGGCCGCCTGATCGCGCGCGGCAGCGTTCCCGAAATCCTGTCGGACGATTTGCTGACCAAGGCCTTCCATTGCCGCATTCGGGTCAATACCCTGCCTGCACATGGAACCTGGACACTGCCGCAGTCCAGCATGGGATGGGCCGCCGCCTCTTAAAGCGCGGTGAAGGTCATTGACCAGATGGTCAATCAAGGCGCCCGCCTGCTCCAAATCAACGGAATAGCAGATCGAACCATCGCACCGATCCGGCTTGATCAGCCAACCCCCTGCCTGTCAGGCCGCGCGCAGGGTGATCTGCGACAGGTCCACGCTCGCGCCGTTGGTCAGGTTCGCCAGGGGCACGCCGTCGATCAACAGGGTCGTGCTGCTGCCATCCTCGGATTCCTCGACCGAAAGCTGCGGGTCCGGGTGCGTGTCTGCATCGTACAACACAACCAGATGATCTTCGTCCGGGTTGAAATCGCAGATCTGCATCGGCGGGTCGCCCGCACCAATGTCGCACATCTCGAACGTGTCGGCCCCCTCGCCGCCCGCACCGTAATCGCCCGCACCCAGCCACAGCGTATCGTCACCGCTGCCACCATTCAGGAAATCCACAGCAGCGTCGCTTTCGGCATCCGACTGGCTGAACAGCACATCATTGCCCGCGCCGCCGTCCACCGTGTCTGCGCCCGCGCCCCCGGTCAGCGTGTCATCGCCATAGCCGCCCGCCAGCGCATCATCGCCCGCACCAGCAGACAGCAGGTCTGCCCCGCCGCCGCCCGTCAGCGCATCATCGCCCGCACCGCCATCCAGCGTATCGTCGCCCTCATGCCCGAACAGCAGATCATTGCCCGCGCCGCCGTTCAGCAGATCGTCACCATCCTCGCCATGCAGGCTGTCGCTGCCCGCCCCGCCCTGCAGCCAATCATCGCCTTCACCGCCATGCGCCACATCGCCGCCGTCACCGCCATCCATCGTGTCATTGCCTGCCCCGCCATCGATCTGGTCCACCCCGCCGCCGCCGTCGATCACATCATTGCCGCTGTCGCCGTTCAGGTCGTCGGCCGCATCGCCGCCGTAAAGCCACAGATCCTCGGCCGGGGCAGGGCTGTCGTCGCCGGAATGAATGGCCCCGTCCTCGGTGGTGCCCTCGGGTTCCGGCGCGGCTGGGGCGCCGGTTTCCGGGTCTGTCGGCGGCGTGGTGCCGCCGCTGGCGGCGGTGCCATGATCCTCCTCGGCCCCATCTTCTTCGCCGGTGTTCCCGACAGGAGAGATTTCCACCATCACCCCGGCCAGAACGGCCCCGAACAGCGCAAGCAACCCCAACATGACACCACACCCCAAGCCCGCAAAACCGCGCGGCGTTAACCTTTGTTAACCATGTTTTCGGCTAACCCACAGCCACAACACGGAAATTCATGACCCGACCCTAGCACAAACCGGGTCTTGCCGCCAAAGTGGAAAGTGCCTTTGAGCAGCAGTCTTTGCATAAAAGGTAAACGATGCGCCGCCCCACCGACGCGGGCGCGCCGCAAAATTGCTTTTCTTTTCGCGCGAATCCCCCTATACGCGCGCATCCGCTCTGTCAGGGCGGTGTCAACGGCCTTGCTGGACGACATCCCGGCTTGTGCCACAACCCTCTTAACAGGAGATCCCGATGTCGATCACCGTCGAAGAAAAAGCCCGCCTGATCAAGGAATACGCAACGAAAGAGAACGACACCGGCTCGCCGGAAGTTCAGGTTGCAATCCTGTCTTCGCGCATTGCCACGCTGACCGAGCACTTCAAATCGCACAAGAAAGACAACCATTCTCGTCGCGGTCTGCTGATGCAGGTTGCCCAGCGTCGTAAACTGCTGGACTATCTGAAGGCCAAAGACGAAGCCCGCTACGCTTCGCTGATCGCACGCCTCGGCCTGCGTCGCTAAGCCTTACACCCGGCTGAACGCCAACGCCCGCACCTTATGGCGCGGGCGTTTTGCATTCTGGCGTCTGCCAATGGGTCTTAGACCTCTCCGCAAGACCCAGGACTTGACGCACCCCTCTGCCGAGGCGCCTACTGGCTGCAGATGTCAACTGATTCGACGAGGGGTTCCGCCATGGCCATCGCCAAGAACACCATCTGCATCTGGTTCGACACGCAGGCCGAAGAGGCCGCGCGGTTCTACGCCGCAACCTTTCCCGACAGTGCCGTCACCGCCATTCACCATGCCCCCGGCGATTACCCGTCAGGCAAGGCGGGCAATGTGCTGACGGTCGAATTCACCGTGGCGGGCATCCCCTGCCTGGGTCTGAACGGCGGGCCATATTTCAAACAGACAGAGGCGTTTTCCTTCCAGATCGCCACCGATGATCAGACCGAAACCGACCGCTACTGGAATGCGATCACCGGCAACGGCGGGCAGGAAAGCGAATGCGGCTGGTGTAAGGACAAATGGGGCGTCTCGTGGCAGATCACGCCGCGCACCCTGACCGAGGCGCTGGCCAATGGCGGCGATGAGGCCAAGCGCGCCTTCGCGGCGATGATGACCATGCGCAAGATCGACGTGGCCACCATCGACGCCGCCCGGCGCGGCTGACAGGCCCGCGACCCGGCTTTTTGCACGGTCTTGTGAATGGGCAACATTGCCCTGCCGTCCTGCGGCCTGCGCGCAAGCGCCCCCTTTGATCGGGGCCGATTTGCTGCATATCTGCGCGTGCCGCGCGAAATCACCCGCCCACCCGCAGGAGAGCCGAATTGACCATCAACTGGACGCCCCTCATTTGCCATCGCCACGATTGTGCTGCTGGCCTTTCTGGGCGGCGCTCAGGCGTTGATGGAAACCATGGGGCTGCGGCTGGGCTCGTTCCAGATCGCGGGGGGATCGTGCTGTTCGTCTTTGCGATGACGATGATCTTCGGCGAATCCAAACCCGCGCGCGAGATTGAAGATGCCGCACGCGACCACCTCGCCGGGGCGGAGTTTCCGCTGGCCATTCCGTCGATTGCCTCGCCGGGGGCCATGCTGGCCGTGGTGGTGCTGACCAACAACCACACCGAAACCCTTGCACAACAGGCCATGACAGCGGGCATGCTGGTGCTGCCTTCTGCTTGCGGCGGGCTTTGTGTTCAAATTCATCGGCATCACCGGCGCCAGCGTGATCAGCCGCGTTATGGGCATTGTTCTGGCCACCATCGCCATTGACGCGATTCTGGGCGGATTCGAGGCGCTGGGCGTGCTGAACATCGCCCCGACCGAGGTGATCTCTTTGCCTGCCGATGGCAGCCAAGGCTAAGGGCGGTTGAAGATGAGGCTAAACGCGCGCGCTTCGATGATGGCGATTTGAAAAAATCGAGTTTGCCAAGACTCAAGTGGTACGACGGGGGTAAGATGATAGAGTAGCATACGCCGTCGGAAGAATTTAGTCCGGTTTAACCGGATAGCCGATCGCCTCAAACTGCATGCAAATGATAAAGTTCCAGCATGACAAAAACTCGCGAGAAATGGTCAAGAATGGAGTTGCGACGTAGGGTGGGATTGCGGGCGCCACCAAAAGTGATGCCCGTGGTTCGGGGTGCAGAATATCTTATAGCTCACGCATGCTTTTACTGCAGGAAATCTTGGAAAAAGCACTCAAGCGCCGAAATTTCGGTTTGCCCGCAGTGTGGTGGCCCTCTTTGCATCATGGGGCGCTCGTTCAAGGCACCCAAGCGCACCGACATCAAACAATGGGAGAAAGTGCGTATTTTATGGTTTCAGGGATTTCGCTTCTGGTCCTACGGCAGTAACCCGGATGCCGAGGCGTTGCCTGATCGGCTACAAGACGTGACGATTTCATTCGGCGCAACCCATCTCATCCGCTTCGGGTCCGCTACAAGTAGTGGGTGGTTCCTCTTGGCATTCCCCACCACCCCTTCCCAAACCCCTTCTTTTCCTGTATGCGCCCGCAATCTGCGACGTGAGGCCATGCCCCCGGCCACATGCGATAGGATTGGGGGCGGCGGCAATGGGGCCGCCATGCAAACGGAAGACACGGGCAAGGGGCCTGTGAGTGCTTCCATATAGGGATGAACAGATGTTCAACGTTACGAAAAAATCAATCCAGTGGGGCAATGAAACGCTGACACTGGAATCGGGCAAGGTCGCCCGTCAGGCCGACGGATCGGTGATCGCCACCTATGGCGAAACCTCTGTCATGGCCAACGTGACCTATGCACGCGCGCCGAAACCGGGACAGGATTTCTTCCCGCTGACCGTGCATTACCAAGAGAAATATTACGCCGCCGGGAAAATTCCGGGCGGCTTTTTCAAACGCGAAGCCCGTCCCAGCGAAAAAGAAACGCTGACCTCGCGTCTGATCGACCGTCCCTGCCGCCCGCTGTTCGTCGAAGGCTTCAAGAACGAAGTCCTCGTGATGGCAACCGTCCTGTCGCACGATCTGGTCAACGATCCCGATATCGTTGCCATGGTGGCCGTGTCCGCCGCGCTGACGATTTCCGGCGTGCCGTTCATGGGCCCGATCGGCGCGGCCCGCGTTGGCTTCTCGGGGGGCAACTATGTGCTGAACCCGTCGGTTGACGACATGCAGGGCCTGCGCAACAACCCGGATCAACGCCTTGATCTGGTCATCGCTGGCACCAAAGACGCCGTGATGATGGTGGAATCCGAAGCGTACGAGCTGACCGAAGACGAAATGCTGGGCGCGGTGAAATTCGGCCATGCCGCGATGCAGCCGGTGATCGACATGATCATCGACTTCGCCGAAGATTGCGCCAAAGAGCCGTTCGACTTCCAGGCACCGGATTATTCCGCGCTTTACGCAAAGGTCAAAGCCGCTGGCGAAACCCAGATGCGCGCCGCTTTCGCCATCCGCGACAAGCAAGAGCGTACCAACGCGATCTCTGCTGCCGTGGACGCGATCAAGGCCGCGCTGTCGGACGAAGACAAGGCCGATATCAACCTTGGCTCGGCTGTCAAGAAACTCGAATCCTCGATCCTGCGCGGCGACATCATCAACGGTGGCGCGCGCATCGACGGGCGCGACAACAAGACCGTGCGTCCGATCATCTCGGAAACCGGCATCCTGCCGCGCACCCATGGCTCGGCCCTGTTCACCCGTGGCGAAACCCAAGGTCTGGTCGTAACCACCCTTGGCACCGGCGAGGATGAACAGATCATCGACGCCCTGCACGGCAACAGCCGCTCGAACTTCCTGCTGCACTACAACTTCCCGCCCTATTCGGTTGGCGAAGTTGGCCGCGTCGGTTCGCCCGGTCGTCGCGAAATCGGTCACGGCAAACTGGCATGGCGCGCATTGCAAGCCGTTCTGCCCGCGCCCACCGATTTCCCCTACACCATCCGCGTGGTGTCCGAGATCACCGAATCCAACGGCTCGTCCTCGATGGCGTCGGTCTGCGGTGGCTCGCTGTCCATGATGGACGCAGGCGTTCCGCTGAAGGCTCCGGTGGCAGGCGTCGCCATGGGTCTGATCCTGGAAGAAGACGGCCGCTGGGCCGTGCTGACCGACATTCTGGGTGACGAAGATCACCTGGGCGACATGGACTTCAAGGTTGCAGGCACCGCCAACGGCATCACCACGATGCAGATGGACATCAAGGTTGCAGGCATCACCCCGGAAATCATGGCGCAGGCTTTGGCTCAGGCCAAGGACGGCCGTCTGCATATCCTGGGCGAAATGAACAAGGCCCTGTCCGCGCCGCAAGGCTTCTCGGAATACGCACCGAAAATCGAAACCCTGCAGATCCCGACCGACAAGATCCGCGAAGTCATCGGTTCCGGCGGCAAGGTCATCCGCGAGATCGTCGAACTCTCGGGTGCCAAGGTTGACATCAACGACGACGGCATCATCAAGATCGCCTCGTCCGATGCCGCCGCCATCAAGAAGGCCTATGACATGATCTGGTCGATCGTGGCAGAGCCGGAAGAAGGCCAGATCTACACCGGCAAAGTGGTGAAACTGGTCGATTTCGGCGCCTTCGTGAACTTCTTCGGCAAGCGCGACGGTCTGGTTCACGTCAGCCAGATCGCCAACAAGCGTCTGACCCACCCGAACGAAATCCTGAAAGAAGGCCAGGAAGTTAAGGTCAAACTTCTGGGCTTCGACGATCGCGGCAAGGTGCGCCTTGGCATGAAGATGGTCGATCAGGAAACCGGCGCGGAAATCGTCGAAACCAAAGAAGCACCTGCCGAGGCATAAGTCCGGTTTGGTACAGATCGCAGAGCCCCGGCGGAAACGCTGGGGCTTTGTTGTATTTGGAAGGGCCATCTACGCACGTCAAAAGGGTTTGTCGTTGCGCAGGCTGCGGCAAAGCGGTTTGTCGTAGGCAAAAGACCCCCTTACCTACGTCAAGCTTGCTTGCCGTCGTCTTGCTTGCTACAAAACGGCTTGTTGTAGCTCAAGGCGCGATTGGAGTACGTCAAGACATGCAGAATAGCTTGGAACGTGCCGTCAACTACCACTACGGCCAATTTCCGCCCGGCGACCTTCGCTTTGATCTCTTGCTTGATCCGGTCTTTGACGCCGGCAACGCGATTTCGCGCTACGATCAGATGCTTGCCGCCATGCATAACAGCGAGATTCTGCTTGCCCCGCTGCGCAATCAAGAGGCCGTTGTGTCCTCACGCATGGAAGGCACGATCTCGACGCTGGACGAAGTGCTGCGGATCGAAGCCGAAGATGGCGACGATGCCTTTCGGATGGCCCGCAGCGAGGCGGTTGAGACGTTTCTTTACACCCGCGCGATGCAGCGCATTCAGCACGAGGTCGAAGCTGGCCGCCCCGTTTCCGAACATCTGATCCGTCAGGCGCATCAGATCCTGCTTTCCTTCGGGCGCGGGGCGTCAAAATCTCCGGGCGCTTACAAGACCGAGCAGAATTACATCGGCGAAAAGCGCCAGAAGGC
>CAMFLG010000086.1 GCA_945957495.1 uncultured Pseudorhodobacter sp.
CCTGCCCAATCGCGCCGTGGCGAGCCACCTGGCGACCGCCCTCGCTGAAGCAGACGCCCTTCTCTCCGAGATTGACGCCGCGATCCGGAGCAAGTCCCCCAATGTCTAATCGCGATGGTAGGGCAGACATGCAAGACCATTGCGTAAGCTGTCTGGCAAAAGTTCGGCCCGGCGCACGATCTCTGCTCTGCGCCGTCAGTGCCGCGCGAGCCGCGCCAGCGCCGTCCGACCGAGCGGAAGCGGAGTCTGCAGCCGGCAAAGCTGGCGCGCGGGCTGGCGCTTGCGGTGGAACTGGCGAGGGGCGCCATCATCCACGAAGCCAGCGCCACCCTTGCCAGCGTTCGCAGGTCAGTACCAAGGCCTTGACCTGTGGCACAATTTGCCTTTGCCGATTCGGCAGGTAATCTGGCTATTTCGGGTCAAGAATGACGGAACCAGCCAAGAACTTGGAAGATAATGCAGAAGAATTCAGTATTTATTTCCGAAACGGAACATTTATGTTGACGGATCTTCCGTTTCCGTCTTCTCTTGCGGCAAGGGAGCGGACCATGCAGCGATATGAACTTGATGATCTGGATCGCACGATCATCGGCCTCTTGACCGAAGACGGACGGCTTTCTGCCAGCGAGATTGCGGGCAAGATCGGCGGCGTGTCCGAACGCACGGTTCGCAACCGAATCACGGCCCTGTTGCAAAGCCGGATGATCATGATTGGCGCCATCCCCGACCCAACGGCCATGGGGCGGGACGTTCAGGCCGATATCATGCTCGAGATCGAACCCGGCAAGGTCGAGGATGTGGCCATGGCCTTGGGTGAACTTGACGAGGTCGGCTATCTGGCCGCAACGGCGGGGCGGTTCAACCTGACGGCGGCAATCTATGTCGAAACCCATGCCGCGTTGCTGGATTTCTGCGAAACGGTGATCGGGCGCATCCCCGGTGTGCGCCGGGTGGAACCTTGCGTCATTCTGCGCATGTACAAGGCCTTTGGCACGCGGACGACGGCGCTGACAGACGCGATGGGAAGGAAGGCAGAATGACGCTGGTTCGGATCGGAGTGGATGTTGGCGGCACCAACACCGACGCGGCCCTGCTGCGCGGCACCACGGTGCTGGCCACTGTCAAGACGGCGACAACGGCCAATGTGACGGACGGGGTGGCGGCGGCAGTTCGTGCGGTGCTGGACGCAGTGGCAATGCCGGCCGTCGCTGTCGGCGCGGTGATGATCGGCACGACGCACTTTCTCAATGCGGTGGTCGAAGGTAAGCATCTGCACAAGGTCGGCGTCTTGCGACTGTGCGGGCAGGCGACGCGATTGTTGCCGCCGATGGTGGATTGGCCTGACAACTTGCGTGATCTGGTCAGCGGCGGTGCTGCGCTGGTGGGCGGCGGGGTCAACGTCGATGGCACACCAATTGCGCCGCTGGATCATGCCGCAATCCGTGCCGCTTGCCGCACCTGGCGCGCCGCCGGGATTGACGCGGTCGCGGTGGCTTCCGTTTTCGCGCAGGTCGATGCCGCCCCCGAACTTGCCGCTGGCGCCATCATCGCCGAGGAAATGCCCGCTGTGGCGATAAGCCTGTCCCACCGCATCGGCCGGACCGGGCTTCTGGCACGGGAGAGTGCGGCGATCCTGAACGCCAGCCTTGCGGCCTTGGGGGCCGATACCGTGCGCGCCTTCCGGTCGGCCTTCGCCGCCCTTGGGCTGACCTGCCCGCTGTATCTGACCCAGAATGACGGCACCCTGATGGCAGCCGATTTCGCCGAACGGCACCCGGTTTTCACCATCGCCTCGGGGCCGACCAACTCGATGCGCGGCGCAGCCTTTTTGACCGGCCTCAAGGATGCCGCGGTGATCGACGTTGGCGGCACCACAACCGACATCGGCATGCTGGTTGCGGGTTTCCCGCGCAGCCGCAGCGAGGGCGCGGTGATCGGCGGCATCCCCACCAACTTCCGCGTGCCAGACGTCTATTCCTTCGGCCTTGGTGGCGGTTCGCTGGTTCAGCCGGCGCCGCTTGCCATCGGCCCGCAATCGGTGGGCTTCCGCCTGCCGCAAAAGGCGCTGGTCTTTGGTGGCGACACGCTGACGGCAACCGACATTGCCGTAGCGGCGGGACTGGTGGATCTGGGCGACCGGGCGCGCGTGGCGCATCTGTCAGCGGCGCTTGTCCGCGCAGCGGTGGCCCGAATGAAGGCCGATGTCGAAACCGTGCTGGATCGGATGAAACCCTCGTCCGATCCGATCCCGGCGGTGCTGGTCGGCGGCGGATCGGTGCTGATCGAGGGTCAGCTTGCCGGAACTTCGGCCAGCCTGCGGCCTGACCATTTTGGCGGCGCCAATGCCATTGGCGCGGCCATAGCACAGGTTTCGGGCGAGGTTGACCGGGTGGTGGCGCTGGAAGGCTCCACCCGCGAACGTGCGCTGGAGGCTGTGGTGGCCGAGGCCCGCACCCGCGCAATCGAAGCGGGCGCAAAGGCCGAGACGGTGGAACTGGCCGAGTTGGAGGAAACCCCGCTCAGCTATCTGCCGGGCAATGCAATCCGATTTGCCGCCAAGGTGGTAGGAGATCTTGCAGCATGACCTACTGGACGCTGACCGAAACCGACATCGACCGCATCGCCATCGGTGTCGGCATCCTTGGCACCGGCGGCGGTGGCAGCCCCTATCTTCAAATGCTTGCTGCAAAGCAGATGTTGCGGCAGGGCCATCGCATCCGCATGATCCGCCCCCGTGACTTGCCCGATGAAGCGCAGGTCATCGGTCTGGGGGGAATCGGTGCGCCCACGGTCAGCGTGGAAAAGATGGAAGAAGGCGGCGAAGGCGAACGTGTGCTGCGCGCGATCGAGGCCCATACCGGCCGGCCCGTCGATGCGGTTCTGGGCGACGAGGTGGGTGGCGGCAATGGCATCTATCCGATGATCACCGCGGCCCGGCTGGACTTGCCGGTGGTCGATTGCGATGGCATGGGTCGGGCCTTTCCCGAAGTACAGATGTCAACCTTCTTCGTCGGCGGACAGGAAACCCAGCCTGCGGGGCTAGCGGATTCGGAAGGCAACACGGTGCTGATCACCCGCGCCGTGACCCCAGACATGCTGGAACGGATCATGCGCGCGGCCACGGTGGCAATGGGGTGTACCGCCTGCATGACAACCGCGCCGATGTCGGGTGCATTCATCCGCAAGCATGGCGTGGTGCATACCACGTCGCAGGCCTGGACCCTGGGCGATGCCGTGTTGAAAGCCCGCGCCGCCAAGGCCGATCCGGTGGCCGCGATCCTGGATCAGTCCGGTGGCGCGCTGCTGATGCGAGGCAAAGTCACTGATATCGCGCGCCGTCTGGCGGGCGGTTTCGTTCGCGGGCGCCTGATGATTGCCGGGCTGGACGCCGATGCAGGACGCGAGATCGCCATCGACATCCAGAACGAATATCTTGTCGCAACCGAAGGCGAAAAACGGCTGGTGATGGTGCCTGACCTGATCTGCATCGTCGATGACGAGACGGGCCGCCCGATTGGCACCGAGGAATTGCGCTATGGCCTGCGTGTTGCGGTTCTGGCCATGCCCTGCACACCGCTGCTGCGCAATGACGCCGCCCTGCGCGTGATGGGTCCACGCGCCTTTGGCTATGACTTCGACTATGTCGCCTTTGGCACGGCACGCCATGCCGCGCCCGTTCCGCACTATGACACCCCCCGACAGGAGATTGACGCATGAAACGCCGCGATGTTCTGAAATCCGCCGGTCTGGCCGGCTTTGCCTTTCTGGCTCCATCCGCCTGGACCATCGCCGTGGCTCAGGACGGCAGCCGCATCCTGACGCTGGCCAATCCGACCGGCTTTCCCGATCTGGATCCTTCGACCTCGTTTTCGAATGACGGGCTGGTGCTGGCCAATGTCTACGAAGGTCTGACCCGCTATATCCCCGGCAGCGGCGACACGCCCGCCAAGGTCGAACCGGTGCTTGCCGAAAGCTGGACGACCTCCGAAGACGGGCTGACCTGGACCTTCACCCTGCGTCAGGGCGTCAAGTTTCACGACGGCACCGATCTGACCGCCGCGGCGGTCAAGGGCGCGATCGAACGCACCATGAAGATCGGCGGCGGCGCGGCCTTCATCTGGGGGGCGGTGACAGGAATCGAAGCGCCCGATCCGCAAACCGTGGTCATCACGCTGTCGTCGCCGCAGCCGCTGGACATGATCGCCGCCGCTGGCTTTGCAGCATGGATCATCAGCCCCGCCGCACAAGCACAGGACAGCGCCTGGTTCAACGCCGGCAACGATGGCGGCACCGGGCCGTTCCGTATCGACAGCTATGAACCCGGCCAGCGCGTCATTGCCAGCCGTTTTGCCGACCATTGGGCGCAGGCACCCGACGGCGGTTTCGACAAGGTTTCGTTCGAGGTGGTGGAAGATTCCGTGCTTGCCCAGAACATGCTGGAAGGCGGGCAGGCAGACTGGACCTATGGCCTGCCTTACGACAATCTGGAGAGCCTGAAGGCCAACCCGGACCTGACGGTGGTATCAAACCCGTCGTTCGAAACCCTGTTCGGGCTTTACAACACCAAACGCGCACCGCTGGACAAGGTGAAAGTGCGCCAGGCTCTGTCGCTGGCCTTTCCCTATGACGACGTGATTTCGGCTGGCACCGCCGGGCTTGGTTCGCGCGCCTACGGGGTGCTTCCCCAGGGCATCTGGGGCCACGACCCCGACGCACCGATCCCCAACACCGATCTGGAAGCGGCCCGCGCCTTGTTGGCAGAAGAGGGCGTGACGTCGCTGGACCTGACGATGACCTATGCCACCTCCGACCCGCTGGAACAGGTTGCAGGCGAATTGTGGAAGGCCAACCTTGAACAACTGGGCATCAACCTGACGCTGCAACCGATGGCCTGGGAAGCCCAGTGGGAAATGGCCAAGGCCGATCCGGCCGCCGCTCAGGACATCTTCGTGATGTATTGGTGGCCGACCTATGTGACCCCCTATGACTATCTTGTCAGCCTGTTCCGCAGCGAAGAAGCGCCAAACTACAACCTTGGCTATTACGCAAACCCCGAAGTGGATGCGCTGATCGACAGCGGCGCGACCCTGGCCGGGACCGACCGCGCCGGGGCCGAAGCGGCGTTCAAGGCCGCCCAACGCAAAATCGTCGAAGAGGCGGCGGCGGTGTTCATTCTGGACAAGCCGAACATCCACGTCACCCGCGCCGACCTGCAGGGCTATGTTGACAACCCCGCCTATGGCCATGTCGTCTTTGCCGACAGCCTGAGCCGGAAAGGCTGAGCGATGGGCCTTGGCCGCTATCTCTTGCGACGGCTGGCGCTTTCGGCGCTGGTCGTGCTGGGGGTGACGTTTCTGGTGTTCGTGGCAGCCCAGGTCGTGCCGTCAGACCCGGCGGCGCTTTATGCCGGCCCAAGGCCCACCGCAGCGCAAATCGAAAAGGCGCGCGCCGAATTGCATCTTGACGCGCCCCTGCCCGAACGGTTCGCCAGCTTTGCCGTGGCGATGGCATCCGGAGATTTCGGCGTGTCCTACAAATCGCGCCGCCCCATCGCGCAGGATTTGCGGGCCTATCTGCCGGCGACGCTGGAACTGGCCGCCGTATCCACTCTTCTGGCCCTGATCATCGGCATTCCGGCTGGTGCGATGTCGGCGGCGCGGCGCGGATCGTGGTTTGACCGGGCAGGAGGCTTTGGGGCGATTGCGGCGGTGGCGATGCCGACCTTTTTTCTTGCCATGCTGTTGCAGGCCATCTTTGCCCAAAGCCTTGGACTTCTGCCATTGTCGGGCCGCCTTTCCCGCGAGATTGCCATTTCCGCGCCGCTGGAAACAGTGACGGGCTTTACCCTGATCGACGCGGTTCTGGCAGGCCGCTTTGATGTCTTGCGCGATGCCGCGGCGCATCTGATCCTGCCGGCATTGACCCTTGCCGCCTATCCTGCCGGGATCGCCATGCGGCTGACCCGTTCGGCGATGATCGAAATTCTGGGCCGCCGTCACATTCTGGCGGTGCGCGCCCTTGGCCTGTCACCGGCGCGCATCCTTTTCGGACATGCCCTGCCCAATGCGATTTGCCCGGCCCTGACCATCCTTGGCCTGAGCTTTGCCTATGCGCTGACCGGGGCGGTTCTGGTCGAGATCATCTTCGCCTGGCCCGGCCTGGGCCGCTATGTTTCCGAGGCGGTGCTGTCGAAGGATTTTCCGGTCATCGCCGCCGCAACCTTCGTTGTCACCCTGTGCTATGTTGCCATGAACCTTGTGCTGGATCTGGTGCAGGCCCTGCTGGACCCAAGGGTAGCCCTGCAATGACGCTGTTCTCTCGCCTTGGCCCCAAAGGCACGATTGCACTGGCAGTGGTTGCGGCCTTTCTGCTGCTGGCCGTGCTGGCGCCTTGGCTGGCGCCCTTTCCCGAACAGGGCGCCGGCGCCCCGAACATTGCCGAGAAATTCCTCCCCCCGATGCCGCCGCACCTTCTGGGCACCGACCATCTGGGCCGCGATATGCTGTCGCGGGTGATCTATGGCGGCAGGGTATCGCTGAGCTCTGGCCTTCTGATCGTGCTGGTGTCACTGGCGGTGGGGCTGCCCATCGGCATGATCGCGGGCTATGCCGGTGGTTGGTGGGACGAGGCGCTGATGCGGCTGACCGATGTGTTTCTGGCCTTTCCGGCGCTGTTGCTGGCGGTGCTGATGGCCGCCGCGCTTGGACCGGGGCTGTTGAATGCGGTTCTGGCTGTCGCTGTCACATGGTGGCCCTGGTATGCGCGCATGGCACGGGCCGAGGTTTTGACGCTGCGAAGTCAGCCCTATGTCGAGGCGGCGCGGCTGATGGGCGTTTCGAATTCCCGCATCCTTCTGCGCCATGTCTTGCCGGCGGCACTGCGGCCCTTGTCGGTGCAGGCGGCCATGGATGTCGGCCCGGCGCTGCTGACCGCGTCGGCGCTGTCCTTCCTTGGCCTTGGCGCCCTGCCGCCCACCGCCGATTGGGGCCAGATCGTCGATGCCGGGCGCAAGTTCTTTCCCGAACGCTGGTGGTATTCCGTGGCGCCGGGGATGGCGATCTTTGTGCTGGCGCTGGCCTTCGCGGCCCTTGGCGATGCCTTGCGCGACGGAGAGCAAAAAGATGCTTGAGATCGCCAACCTGTCCGTCACCCTGCCGTCGCGGCGTGGCCCGTTGCATGTCTTGCGCCGCATTGACCTGTCGATGGCCAAAGGCCAGATCCACGGGCTGATCGGTGAATCCGGCTGCGGCAAGACGATGACGGCGATGGCTTTGCTGGGGTTGTTGCCCGAAGGGGCCGTGGTTGCAGCCGACCGGTTTCGCTTTGACGGCGACGAGGTGGCGGGCCGGGTGAAAACCCTGCGCGGCCGCCGCATCGCCCTGATCTCGCAAGATCCAGCCGCAGCACTGAACCCGGTTCTGACCATCGGCAGGCAGATGGATGATGTGATCCGCAGCCACCATGCCCTGCCCCGGCCTGAACGTCAGGCCAAGGCAGTGGATATCCTTGCGGCCACCGGTTTGCCCGACCCGCAGAACCTGTTGCGGCGCTATCCGCATCAACTGTCGGGTGGCATGCAGCAGCGGGTGGTCATTGCACAGGCACTGGCGACGGGGGCCGATTTCCTGATTGCCGACGAACCGACGACCGCGCTGGATGTGACCGTCGGTGCCCAGGTGCTGCGGCTCCTGCGTGATCTGGTGGCAAGCCGTGGCCTGACCGTGCTGATGATCACGCATGACATGGATGTGGTGGCCGAAACCTGCGACCGCGCCACTGTGCTTTATGCCGGGATTTCGGTGGAAGAGGGCCCGGTGGGCGCCTTGCTTGACCACCCCCGCCATCCCTACACCCAAGCCCTGTTGGCGGCCCTGCCCGATGCTGCACCGCATGGCGCGCGCCTTGCGGCGGTTGAAGGCAGCATTCCCCCCCCGACCGAAACGCTGCCCGGCTGCGCCTTTGCCGCCCGCTGCCCGCATGCCACCGCCGCCTGCGCGGCCCCGCCGCCGCTGCGAAATGCGGGTGGCCAAAGCTGGTCCTGCCATCTGGAGCTGCCATGAGCGCGGTCTTGTCCGTCGAAAACCTTGTTCTGCGCTACCCGGCGCGCGGCCTGTTTGCGCCGCGCCCCGACCCCGCGCTGCGCGGCATCAGCCTGAACCTTGGCCCCGGTGAAACCCTTGGGCTTGTTGGGGAAAGCGGTTCGGGCAAATCAAGCCTGTTGCGCGCGATCCTGGGACTGATCCCCTATGAAAGCGGCAGCATCCGTATTCTGGGCGAAGATTGGCGCCAGCTTTCCGCCGCCGGTCTGCGCCGCGCCCGGCAAGGGGTTGGCGTGGTGGCACAGAACCCGTTCCTTTCGCTCAGCCCGCGCCTGACCGTGGCTGAGATCCTGGCCGAACCCCTGCTGGCACGCGGCGACCGCGCCGGCCCTGCCTTGAATGGCCAATGTGCCGCGCTGTTGTCGCGCTGCGGCCTGCCGCCCGATTTCCTGAACCGCCGCGCGCGGGCCTTGTCAGGAGGACAGGCGCAGCGCGTGGCCATCGCCCGCGCGCTGGCACTGGGGCCGCGCCTGCTGATCCTGGACGAGCCGACCTCGGCGCTGGATGTCTCGGTTCAGGCACAGATCCTGAACCTGCTGGCCGACCTGAAAGCCGAAATGGGCCTTTCCATGCTGTTTGTGACCCACAACCTGAAGGTCGTGGCCCATGTCGCCGACCGTCTGTCGGTGATGCGCCGCGGCGAGATCATCGAGACGGGCCTTGCGACAGACCTGATCCTTGCCCCCCGCGAAAGCTATACCCGCGATCTGCTCGGCTTCGGCCTGCGCAAGCCGAAGGCTTTGGCCTGACCACGGCCGATACGGCGCTGCCTGTCGGCCCGCTGACCCGTTTTTGGTGAAACCACGAAGGTATCGTGGCGGTTTTTTTGAAAAGCGACACCCCCTCGGCACCTTTGCCCAGCCAAGCAAAGATCACGCTAAATGCCTTTGCGGCTGTTCGCGGTGACTTCGCATCACTTGTCTGGAAAGGTCTGGAATTGTCGCGTTGCCCTTAAATCCGAGACACAGCGCGCTTGAGGGAGTGGACAAAACACGGGGGCCGTCGTCGGTGGTCTGGCCTGTGCTAAGGTAAGCTCTTTGCGAAGGGGCTGCCATGGACGTTCGTATTCCGATCGAAACGACCTTCGATAATGGGGAGATGGCCACTTCTCTCTGAGATTGATGCAGCGATCCGGAGCAGGTGCACCAAGACCTGATCGCCATGGTGTGACCAGATGGGCTAAACCAAGGCGTGAGTTCACCAGCTAAGGTTCAGCCCGGTGCACGATCCCTGCTCTGCGCCGTCAGAGCTGCGCGAAGCCGCGCCAGCGCCGTCCGACCGATCACAAGTGGGGTCTGCAGCCCATCCGCTGTGACAGTGGCACTGTTGCGATCTTTCACCACGAGCCCGCGCACCCGCCCGATGTTGAGGATCAGCGACCGGTCCAGCCGCAGGAAAGGCGGGCCGGGCGCAAGCGCATCGAACTGGCTGAGCGTCTTGAGGATG
>CAMFLG010000087.1 GCA_945957495.1 uncultured Pseudorhodobacter sp.
CTTCCCATCTGATCGGCAACAGAAGGAGTTGCCGATGTCTGACATGAACACCCCCGGCCCGACCGCCCTGCGCGAGCCCGGAACCGAACAGCCGCAACCGCAGGCCTCGGTCTGGCCGCGCGGCTTGATGATGCTGCTGATCGCTGTGCTGGTTTGGCTTGCGCAAACCGTGTTGCAGTTCCTGACCTTGGTGCAATTCATCCTGATGTTGGTCGATAAAGGCAAGCCGAATGCCCAGATTGCCAGTTTCGGCAAGACCTTGGGCAGTTGGCTTGCCAAGGCGGCCCGGTTTCAGACTGCCGAAAGCGATGAAAAACCCTGGCCGTGGACCCCGGCAGACTAACGCCCAGTGACCCTCCCCCTCGAAAAGGGGAGGGACGCGCCTTTGCGGGCGTCAGTCCTCCATCGCCTCCAACTCGTCAATGAAGCCTGCAATCATTGACAGGCCCTTGTCCCAGAATTTGGGATCGGAGGCATCCAGCCCGAAGGGGGCCAGCAATTCCTTGTGGTGCTTGGACCCACCGGCCTTGAGCATATCGAAATACTTATCCTGAAAGCCGGGCAGGCCGTCGGCGTAGACGGCGTAAAGCGCGTTCACCAGACCGTCGCCAAAGGCATAGGCATAGACGTAGAACGGCGAATGCACGAAATGCGGGATATAGGACCAGAAGGTTTCATATCCGTCCATGAATTCAAAAGCATCGCCAAGGCTTTGCGCCTGAACGCTCATCCAGAGCGCGTTGATGTCGTCGGGGGTCAACTCCCCTTCGGCGCGGGCGGCGTGCAGTTTGCATTCGAAATCGTAAAAGGCGATCTGGCGGACGACGGTGTTGATCATGTCTTCAACCTTGCCCGCCAGCAGGGTCTTGCGTTCTGCCGGGGTCTTTGCGGCATCCAAAAGCGCGCGGAAGGTCAGCATTTCACCAAAAACGGATGCCGTTTCGGCCAGGGTCAGCGGGGTTGAGGACAGAAGTTCGCCTTGCCCTGCCGCTAGAACCTGATGCACGCCATGGCCCAATTCATGCGCCAGCGTCATCACATCGCGCGGTTTGCCAAGGTAGTTCAGCATGACATAGGGGTGAACGGTGGTGACGGTCGGATGCGCAAAGGCGCCGGGGGCCTTGCCGGGCTTGACGCCCGCATCAATCCAGCCATCGGTGAAGAAGGGCTTGGCAATCTCGGCCATACGCGGATCAAACCCGGCATAGGCCGACAGCACGGTTTCGGTGGCCTCGGCCCAGTTCACCAGACGCGGGGTTTCAATCGGCAAGGGCGCGTTGCGATCCCAGGTCTGCAGCTTGTCCAGCCCCATCCATTTCGCCTTCAGCCGATAGTAGCGGTGCGAAAGCTTTGGATAAGCCGCCACAACCGCATTGCGCAGCGCCTCGACCACCTCGGGCTCGACATGGTTCGACAGGTGGCGCGCATGCTGCGCACTTGGCATCTTGCGCCAGCGGTCGTCAATTTCCTTCTCTTTCGCCAGCGTGTTATGAACGCGGGCGAAGAGTTTGATATTCTTTTCAAAAACCACGGCAAGGGCACGCGATGCGGCCTCGCGTTTGCTGCGATCCGGGTCGGTCAGCAGGTTCAGCGTGGCCTCAAGGTTCAAATCCTCTTCTTCGCCCGCGACGGTGAACATCAGCCCCGCCATGGTTTCATCGAACAGCTTGTTCCAGGCAGAGGCGCCGACGACACTGGCGTCGTGCAGATACGTCTCCATCTCGTCCGACAACTGGTGCGGACGCATGGCGCGCATGCGGTCAAAGACGGGTTTGTAACGGGCCAGATCGGCATTTTCACTCAGACGTTTTGCCAGAAGGTCGTCGTCCAACCGGTTGAATTCCAGCGAGAAAAACACCAGTGGCGTGGTCGCGTCGGTGATCTTGCCTTCGCAATCGGCCATGAATTTGGCGCGGTCGCTGTCCATGGTGTTCTGGTAATAGCGCAGGCCCGCATAAGACATGATCCGCCCGGCAGTGATGTCGATATTTTCGTAAAGCTTGACGCAGTTCAGCAGGCCCGCTGCATCCAGATCGGCCAGTTTGCCTTTGTAAAGGGCCTCGAAATTCGCAGCCGAGGTCTGAACAAAGTCCATATCCACCGCCAGCGCCTTGCAATCAGGGCTTTCGTAAAGGTCGGTCAGATCCCAATCGGGCAGATCGCCGAAACTGTTCGATCCGATGCGGGCGTCAAAAACGGGGCGGGGGGCGCGGAACATGGTGAAAACCTCATCTCTTTTGTTGCTCTCATCTAGGGGGCAAAGGGGATGGGCTGCAAGGGTGGCGCGCGACTCTGCACGAAAGGTTGTGCCGAAGATTATTGCGTTGGGGCGGCTAAATTTTAGGCAGTTGCGAAGAAAACATCACGGTTTTGAATGTGCGGGCTTGCTGTTGGCCTTGGCGGGCTCTTTACTTTGACGAAATCGGCTTAAAGAGGCGGCGCAACATGACCCCTTATTTCAACGAAATGTTTCAGGACGGGGCGGTCCGAAAACCCTATGCAGGATTGGAACCATGGTCGGCGGGTATGCCCGCAGACCGGCGTCTGGCCAAACAGGCCGAGGCCGAGGCGCTGTTTCGCAGAATTGGGATCACCTTTGCGGTTTACGGCGAAGGCGGCGATCCCGACCGGCTGATTCCGTTTGACATGTTTCCCCGGGTTTTCACCGCCGCCGAATGGGCGAAACTGGAACGCGGCATCAAACAGCGGGCGCGGGCACTGAACGCCTTTCTGGTCGATGTTTATGGCCGGGGCGAGATCGTGCGCGCAGGCCGCATTCCGGGGCGGCTGGTCTATCAGAATGAGGCGTATGAGAAGGCGGTTTGCGGCTTTACCCCGCCAAAAGGCGTGTATTCCCATATCGTTGGCGTCGATATCGTGCGCACGGGCCCGGGCGATTTCTATGTGCTGGAGGACAACTGCCGCACCCCGTCGGGCGTGTCCTACATGCTGGAAAGTCGCGAGATGATGATGCGGATGTTCCCCGCCTTGTTCCGCGAAAACAGGATCGAGCCGATTGACAGCTATCCCGAAAGACTGCGCCGCACGCTGGCATCGGTGGCGCCGGTGAAATGCGAACGCGATCCGACCGTGGTGATCCTGACGCCGGGACATTTCAATTCGGCCTATTACGAACATTCCTTTCTGGCCGATCTGATGGGGGTGGAACTGGTCGAAGGGCAGGATCTGTTCGTCGATGGTGCTTTCGTGTACATGCGTACGACAGAGGGGCCAAAGCGGGTGGACGTGATCTACCGCCGCATTGATGATGCCTATATCGACCCCTTGTGCTTTCGCCCGGATTCCATGCTGGGCATTCCGGGTTTGATGGATGTGTACCGTTCGGGCGGGGTGTCGATCTGTTCGGCGCCGGGGGCAGGGGTGGCCGACGACAAGGCGGTTTATACCTATGTGCCGGAAATGGTGCGGTTCTATCTGGGCGAAGAGCCGATCCTGAAGAACGTACCAACCTGGAAATGCAGCGACCCGTCTGACCTAAAGCATGTCACGGAAAACCTTGGCGAATTGGTGGTGAAAGAGGTGCATGGTTCGGGCGGTTACGGCATGCTAGTCGGGCCGAAATCGACCAAGGCGCAGATCGAAGAGTTTCGCGCGCTGATCCTTGCGGACCCCAGCAATTATATCGCGCAGCCGACGCTGGCGCTGTCCACCACACCCACCTTTGTGGAAGAGGGCATCGCCCCGCGCCACGTCGATTTGCGCCCCTATTGCCTTGTTGGCGAACGCATCGAGCTGGTGCCCGGCGGGTTGACCCGCGTGGCGCTGCGCGAGGGCAGTCTTGTGGTGAATTCCAGTCAGGGCGGCGGCGTCAAGGACACTTGGGTATTGGCGGAGTAACGACATGCTAAGCAGAACCGCCGACAATCTTTACTGGATCGCCCGCAACATGGAACGCGCCGAAACCGCCGCCCGGCTGTTGGAGGTGGGCGCGCGCCTTTCTCTTTTGCCCACGGCGGACGGCTATCGCACCGATTGGGACAGCTTGCTGCGCGCCTCGGGCAATGCGGTGGGGTTTGCGCAGAAATATGGGGCTGCGACCGAAGAGAATATCGAGAATTATCTGTTCTTTGACCGCGATAATCCGAACTCTGTGGCGTCCTGCCTGACCCGCGCGCGCGAAAATGGCCGGATCGTGCGCACGGCGCTGACCACGCAGGTCTGGGACGCGCTGAACACCGCCTTTCAGGAATTGCGCCAGCTGGAGGCGCAGCCCCGCGCCGGGCAGGAAATGTCAAAGCTGACGGAATGGGTGACGCGCCATACCGCGATGCTGCGCGGGGCGATTGATGCCACGCTGTTGCGCAACGACGGCTATAACCTTCTGAACATTGGCTATTATCTGGAACGCGGCGACAGCACCGCGCGGCTGATGGATGTGAAATACTACGTTCTATTGCCGCGCGCGGAATATGTCGGCTCTGGTCTGGACAATGATCAGTGGTCGATGCTGTTGCGCGCGATGTCGGCGCACCGGGCGTTTCACTGGGCCTATGGCGGCGAAATCACCGCTGCCAAGATCGCGCATTTCCTTATCCTGAACCCGCAATGTCCAAGGTCGCTGATCACCTGCGTCGCCGGGTTGAACAACCACCTGTCACGATTGGCAAAACTCTATGGTCGCGAAACCCAGGCGCAAGAGTCGGCGGCGCGCCTGCTGTCAGACCTTGAAAATCAATCGGTTGAGCGGATCTTTGACGAAGGCCTGCACGAATTTCTGACCCGCTTTGTCGGCGAGGCTGTGGCCTTGGGCAACGTAATTTACAACAGCTATCTATCCGGGGACATGAACTGATGTTGCTGATTGTCGATCATGTCACCTTGTATCGCTATGACCGCCCGGTGCGCGGCGTGGTGCAAAGCCACCGAATGACGCCGTCGCGGTTTGACGGGCAGAAGGTGCTGGATTGGGCCGTGACCGTGTCTGGCGGCACGCTGGGCAGCGAGTTCCGCGATGGCGCAGGCGATTGGGTGCAGGGCTGGACGGTGAAAGGCCCCGTGACAGAGATCGAGGTGCGGGTGCGCGGCAAGGTGCAGACCACCGATCTGGCCGGCGTATTGCGCGGCCACCGCGAAACCGCCCCGCCCGAGGCCTATCTGCGCGAAACCGATGCGACGGCGGCGGATGCCGCCATCCGCGATCTGGCCGCTTGCGTGGCGGGGGCAGAGAATGAACTGGCAGGCGCCCATGCCTTGTCAGAGGCGGTTGCCGCCGCGATTGCCTACCAACCCGGCAGCACCAAGGCGCATACCACGGCGGCAGAGGCATTGGCGCAGGGCGAAGGCGTTTGCCAGGATCACGCTCAGGTTCTGATTTCCGCCGCACGGGTGGCGGGGATTCCGGCGCGCTATGTTTCGGGCTATCTGCAATCGGGCGCCGATGGCAGCAGTCACGAGGCGGCGCATGCCTGGGGCGAGCTTTACGTCGCGGGGCTGGGCTGGATCGGCTTTGATCCGGCGAACGGCTGTTGCCCGGATGACCGCTATATCCGGTTGGGCTCTGGTCTTGATGCGCAAGATGCGGCCCCCATCCGCGGTGTTTCGCGCGGCCAGGGGTCGGAAGTGCTGGCGGTAACGGTTGCGGTTCAGTTGCAGGAACAATAGGGTCCGGCAACGGAATCGGAGACGGACATGACCTACTGCGTCGGGTTACTTTTGAACGAGGGCATCGTGATGCTGTCCGACACCCGCACCAATGCCGGGCTGGACAACATCGCCACCTATCGCAAGATGTTCCACTTCGAAAACCCGGGCGAACGGGTCATCACCATCGTCACCGCCGGATCGCTTTCGGTGACGCAAACCACCATTGCGCGCCTGCGCGAGGCGGTGGATGACATCGACGCCACCGAAGAAACCTCGATCATGAAGGCGCCGACGATGCTGAAAGTGGCATCGCTGATCGGCGATACGCTGTGCAAGGTGCGGCTGGAGATTGACGAAAAGCTGGCGACGATGAAGCAGGGCGCCTCTGCCTCGATGATCGTGGGCGCGCAGC
Source organism: uncultured Pseudorhodobacter sp. (assembly GCA_945957495.1). Taxonomy (GTDB): domain Bacteria; phylum Pseudomonadota; class Alphaproteobacteria; order Rhodobacterales; family Rhodobacteraceae; genus Cypionkella. Next base: position 6,017 of record CAMFLG010000087.1, read on the forward strand.
GGCGCGGTGGGCCGATGCGGCTGTTCCTGATCTATCCCGAAGGCAACTTCATCGAGGCGACCGAGGATACGCCCTTCCTGCAGATCGGCGAGCATAAATATGGCAAACCGATTCTGGACCGGGTGGTGAAACCCACCACCAGCCTGGGCGATGCTGAAAAGGCGGTGCTGCTGTCGATGGATTCGACGCTGCGGTCGAACCTTTCGGTCGGGATGCCGCTGGACCTGTGCGTCATCGAAAAGGACGCCTGCGAAGTGTCGCGCCTGCGCCGGATCGAGGCGGGCGACGAAAGTTTCCGCACTATGTCAGAGGCATGGTCCCGCGCGCTGCGCGACGGGTTCACCCAGATCACGCTATAGCGGGGCCGGTTTCAGCGGTTCTTGTGAAACAGCTTGGTGGCGCTTTCGAAAAAGTTGTCACGGGCCGAGGCGCGTTCCATCAGCACCTCATGCTCACACCCCTGATAGATGTCCAGCGTGCCGCGCGGCCAGACGGTCATGCGGGCATGGATCGGGCCGACATCAACGATTCGCTCTTGCGTTCCCAGCGCCACCAGCGCCGGCACCTCGGGTGAGGGCAGTTGCGTCAGTGCGTGGCATTCGGTCAGCGCCGCCTTCAGCCAGCCCAGACTTGGGCCGCCCAGCGTCAGATCGGGATGCGCCAGCGCCTGTTGGCGCATGTAATCCCACATCTCTGCATCGGTGGTCAGGCTGTTGCCGGTGAAGGGCGCCTCCAGCACATAGGTCTTGGCCCCGGTGCCCGGTGCATAGCGGTTGTCGAAGTTCAACCAGCGTGAGGCGGTGGTCAGGGCAATCGCCAGCGGGCGCATCCAGGCCGCAATCAGAATGCCCCACATCGGCGCGGTAAAGGCCGCGGCCTTGAACGGCAGGCCCCGCATCAGACTGCGCAGGCCGATGCAACCGCCCATGGAATGTGCAATCATGTAATAGGGTTCGGGCAGGCGCTGCGCGCGGGCGAACACCAGCATCGCATCCATATCCAGCTGATATTCAGCGAAATCACCGACATGGCCGCTCATCTTGTCGTCCAGCGGGCGGTCGGCCAGACCTTGGCCGCGCCAATCGACGGTCAGCATGGCATAGCCGCGCAGGCGTAGTTCGTCCGCCGCGCGACCATATTTTTCAACGTATTCCGTGCGGCCTGGCAGCAGAAACACCGTGCCGCGCGCGCCGTCATGCCGCCACAAGCCCACGCGGATGCGTACCCCGTCTGCGGCTTTCAGCCAAAAGGCGCGGCCGTCGGCCGGGGCATCGGAAACATCGTGGTAAAGTGGCGCCTCGCTCACGACATCGCCGCCCCAAGTTGCATGGCAAGACCCATGTTGCCGTCGATGGACAAGCGGCCGGTCATGAAGGCCGTGGTCGGGTTCAACTCCCCCTCCAGCATGGCGCGGAACACATCGGTTTCCGCCGTCAGGGTCACGTCGGCCGGTTCATCCCCGGCGCGCACGCCGTCGCTGTCCACCATGATCGCGCCTTCGCCCTGAAAGACGAACTTCGCCACACCGTCGAAGCCATTCGGCATCTTGGCGGCCAGTGCCGCCACTGCCGCATCAATCACATCGCTCATTCTTGTCTCCTTCGTGAACGCGGCCCTCTGGCGTTTCGCGCACGTTGCGTTAGGCTTATCTTATGAAAGCGCATTTCTCCTTACACAATCCTATCGTTGCGGCATTTCTTGTCGTTTTGTGGGCGGCGACGCCCGGTTTTGCCCAAACGGCAAAGCTGGACGAACTTTTTGCCGAATTGCAAACCGATGACGCGCAAGAGGCAGAGCGGACAGAGCAGGAAATCTGGAACGAATGGTCAAAATCCGGCTCGCCCGCGATGGATCTTTTGCTGGAACGCGGGCGGCAGGCGCTGGCCGACGGCGATCCGGCCCTGGCCATTCAGCACCTGACGGCGCTGGTCGATCATGCGCCGGATTTCGCCGAAGGCTGGAACGCCCGCGCGACCGCCTATTATGAGACGGGTGATTATGGCCCGGCGATTTCCGATATCGGCCATGTTTTGACGCTTAATCCGCGTCATTTCGGGGCATTGTCTGGGCTTGGGGTGATTTTTGAGGATCTGGGCCGCCCCGCGCAGGCGCTGGAGGTTTACAAGGCCGCTTTGGCTATCAATCCCTACGCGCCGGGGGTAAAGGACGCCGTGGACCGCATCGAAGCTGATCTGCAAGGGCAAGACCTGTAAACCCAATTCCGTTAAGAGCATGACGATGAACGCGACCGCAACGGTCACGGCGGTCCTTGGGCCGACCAACACCGGAAAAACCCATTACGCGATCGAGCGGATGCTGGGCCATCGCACCGGCGTCATCGGCCTGCCGCTGCGGCTTTTGGCGCGCGAGGTATATGACCGTATCGTCAAGACGCGCGGGCCTTCGGTGGTGGCGCTGGTGACGGGTGAAGAGCGAATCGTCCCCGAACGGGCGCAATATTGGGTCTGCACGGTCGAGGCGATGCCCTTGGATATCGGCGCGGATTTCGTGGCGGTGGATGAGATCCAGCTTTGCGCCGACCCCGAACGCGGCCATGTCTTTACCGACCGCCTGCTGCGGGCGCGCGGCCTGCACGAGACGCTGTTTCTGGGTGCCGAAACCATGCGGCCCGCCATCGCCGGTCTGATCCCGAAGGTGCAGTTTCTGAAGCGTGAGCGGTTTTCGGAACTGACCTATACCGGATCGAAAAAGATCAGCCGGATGCCGGAACGTTCTGCCATCGTCGGGTTTTCCGTTGAAAACGTCTATGCGATTGCGGAACTGATCCGCCGCACCAAGGGTGGGTGTGCTGTGGTGATGGGCGCGCTTTCGCCGCGCACCCGCAACGCGCAGGTGGCTTTGTACCAGAATGGCGAGGTTGATTATCTGGTGGCCACCGATGCCATCGGCATGGGGCTGAACCTGGACATCAAGCACATCGCCTTTGCCGCCACCGCCAAATTCGACGGGCGCCGGATGCGCGCGCTTTATCCGCAGGAACTGGCGCAGATCGCCGGGCGGGCCGGGCGGCATCTGGAAAACGGCACCTTCGGTGTGACGGGCGAGGCGCGTCCCTTGGATGAAGACGTGGTCGAGTCGATCCAGGAACACCGCTTTGATCCGGTGCGCAAACTGGAATGGCGCAACCATGATCTGGAATTCGGTACGGTGGAAAAGCTGATCCAAAGTCTGGAACGCCCCACCGACAACCGCTGGCTGGCACGGGCGCGGGATGCCGATGATGTGCTGGCGCTGAAACATCTGTCGCAATTGCCCGAGGTCAGGGAAAAGCTGACCAGCCCCAGCCGCGTCAGATTGCTGTGGGATGTCTGCCGGGTGCCGGATTTCCGCTCTGCCTCGGATATGGAACATGTCACGCTGCTTGCCCGGATTTTCGACTTTCTCACCGGGCGCGGTCTGGCGCAAACCCGCATCCCATCGGATTGGCTGAAGAACTGTCTCTTATACACATCTGACGCTGCCGACGACTAGTCGAGGGTGGTGG
>CAMFLG010000088.1 GCA_945957495.1 uncultured Pseudorhodobacter sp.
GTCTTTGCCATGCCGGGGCGGGGGAGGCAATTTCATAATCTTCATGATCATGTTCGATCATGCACACGGGCCCCGCGGCAAAGCCCGCCGGATATGCAAAACGGGCCGCGGCGGATTTGCCACGGCCCGTTGCGAAAGGTCTTGATGGATCAGAATTCGGAAACGAGTTGCGCCTTGGCGACGGCCAGAAGTTCGGTCAGCTTGGCGCGGATTTCGCCTTCGCTGGCTTTGCCGGCCAGATCCGCCGCCACTTTGGCGACGACATCTTCAGAGCCGGGCTCTTCCATATCGGCTGCAACCACGGTCATGGCGTATTCGGTTGCGGCATCACCGCTTTTGCCAAGCAGGGCGGCGGCCCAAAGGCCCAGCAGCTTGTCGCGGCGGGCCTCTGCGCGGAACTGCATGTCGGCGTCATGGGCAAATTTGGCTTCGAATGCGGATTCGCGGTCGTCAAACGTGGTCATTGGCTGGCCCTCTGGGTCTTGGATGCTTGCCTTCCATATGCCCATCCCGGGCCGCCGCTTCAAGATAAAAAGCCGGAAAGCCGCTGCGGCGATGCGTCATCGGCGTTGAAACCGGGTGGCAGAGCGGGTTTGCGAGACGGCGCAGGATTTTGTGTCGATGAAGCCCGCTTCGCGCAGGCGGCTGCGCAGGGTGGCTTCGGGCAGGGCGGCGGCTTTGCCTTTGACCGTGACGCCCCAGAACGCGGTCAGGCTGGGATCGGCCAGCGCCTGCAGGGCTGCGTCAAGCTGGGCGGCGTCGTTCAGCTCTGCAAGCAGTGCGGTTGATACGGGGGAGGTGCCGCCGGAAAGGGCGGCTTGCAACTCGGCGTCGGTTACGTCGCCCAGCACCCGGATCGGGGTTTCGGGGCTGACGCCCAGTTTTGCGGCAAGTGTGGGGATCGGTTTGGCAATGGCCGCGACCCAACGCGCGGCCTCCTTTGGGGCAAGGGCCGCGCGCAAAGCACCTTGCGGTGTCTGAATCAACAGATCGTCGCCGTCTTGTGCAAAGCTCGCGATGGCGCTGCGCGGAATGCGCGCCCGTACCGCGCCGCGCAGGATGATTTCGGACGATTCGAGCAGGATCTTTCCGGCGCCACTGGCACCGCCGTAGCTAAGCCAGGCCTCTGATTCACGTCCCATGCAGCCCCCTTTTTCTGCCCGTATGATAGCAGGCGGCGGACGTGGTGTCGCGCTACCTGTGGCTTGGCCCGGGATTGCTTGCCGAGCCTGCGCTCTTGGACTATAGGCGGCATAACAGGGCAGGGGGTGGCATCGACCGCCCCCGTTCCTATTGGCATCGGAGCATTCATGGCGCGCAGGAAAAAGGTTTACGAGGGCAAGGCGAAGATCCTTTACGAAGGGCCGGAACCGGGCACTCTGATCCAGTATTTCAAAGACGATTCCGCGCCGACGATTGCCGAGGCGACGCCTGCGGCGGTGGAAGGCAAGGGCGTGCTGAACAACCGCCTGTCCGAATTCTTTATGTCGGGGCTGAATTCGGTTGGGGTGCCCACGCATTTCATCCGCCGTATCAACATGCGCGAGCAATTGGTGCGGATGGCCGAAATCATCCCGCTGGAGGTTGTGGTGCGCAATTTCGCCGCCGGAGAGATTTCGGAACGGCTGGGGATTCCCGAAGGTACGCCGCTGCCGCGCCCGATTGTGGAATATTACCTGAAGGATGACCGGCTGGCGCTGCCGATGGTGGCGGAAGAGCATATCGTGGCCTTTGGCTGGGCGACGCAGCAGGATCTGGACGATATCATTGCGCTGGCCTTGCGGGTGAATGACTTCATGTCCGGCGTGATGATGGGGGTGGGCATCCGGTTGGCCGATTTCCGCATCGAGGTGGGCCGGATTTGGGAAGGCGATTACATGCGCCTGATCGTGGCGGATGAAATCAGCCCTGACAGCTGCCGTCTGTGGGATTTGCGCGGGTTGACCGACCGGGGCGACGGTGCGCCGATCCCCGAGCCGGGGCCGTTGCCGGATGTTTACACCGAACTTGCCCGGCGTCTGGGGGTGCTGCCGTCGAACGTCACGCATCCGATGAAACCGACCTTGATCAACTGACCCCTTGCCGCCTTGCGGTGTGGGGTTTATGGGGCAGCGCATCTGCCATAGCCGGAAGGAAAGACCATGAAAGCGCGCGTAACCGTCATGCTGAAATCGGGCGTTCTGGATGTGCAGGGCGAGGCTGTGCGCCACGCGCTGGGCACTTTGGGCTTTGCCGGGGTGAATGGCGTGCGGCAGGGCAAGGTGATCGAGCTTGATCTGGCCGAGACGGACCGCGCGGCGGCAGAGGTCAGCGTCACGGCGATGTGCGACAAGCTGCTGGCCAATGCCGTGATCGAAAGCTACCGCGTCGAAATTCTGTAAGCTGCGGAGGGGCTTGACCCCGCGGGCCGCTTTGCCCCAACTGTGCGCAAAAGGGAGATTCCGATGCGCGCGGCTGTCATTCGTAGCTATAATGCCGATCTGAGCCTTGAAACCGTGGCCGATCCTGCCTGCGAGGCGGATGGCGTAGTGTTGAAAGTGCTGGCCTGTGGGATTTGCCGCAGCGACTGGCACGGCTGGGTGGGCGAGCATCCAAAGGTAAAACCGGGCGCCATTCCGGGCCATGAATATTGTGGCGAGGTTGTCGAGGCCGGGCCCTTGGCAAAATGGCGGGTCGGCGATCTGGTGATTGCGCCTTTCATCCTGTCTTGTGGCGAATGCCCTGAGTGCCGCTCTGGTCAGACCACGATCTGCAAGGCCCAACGTGTGCCGGGATTTGGCGAGCCGGGGGCCTATGCCGAATATGTTTCGGCCCCGCATGCGCATAACCTTGCACGGCTGCCCGACAGCCTGTCGCCGGCGCTGGCGGCGGGGTTGGGGTGCCGGGTGACGACGGCGTGGCATGCGCTGACGGGTCGCGCGGCGGTACAGGCGGGCGAGTGGCTGGCGGTGCATGGCACCGGCGGCATCGGGTTGTCGGTGCTGCTGATCGGGCGGGCGTTGGGCGCGCGGGTGATCGTGGTGGATGTGGTGCCGGAACGGTTGCAACATGCGCTGAGCCTTGGCGCAGAGGCCGCGATTGACGCGCGCGGCGGCGATGCGGCGGCGCAGATTGTGGAACTGACGCAAGGCGGCGCGCATGTCAGCGTCGAGGCGCTGGGGATCGAGGCCACGACGAATGGTTCTATCGAATGTTTGCGCCCGTTCGGGCGGCATGTGCAGGTGGGGCTGCCGGTAGGGCACACGGCGCATATGAACGTCAACATGAACGCCGTCTATATGAAGCAGCTGGCGCTTTATGGCACGCGCGGCATGCCAAGCTGGCGCTATCCGTCGCTGCTCTCGATGATCGAGCAGGGCCGCATCGACGTGCGCCCGATCGTGGCGCGGCAGGTGGGGTTGTCGCAAGCCTCGGCAGAGTTGCGCGCCTTCAACGCGCCGATGCCGCCCGGCGTGGCGGTGATCACGGATTTTCAGGCCTGACCCGTTTGCGCCGCGACGGCGGTTAATTTGCCCGGGCGGTTGTGCGGGCTCTGGCAGGTTGGCGCGGATTGCGCTATGGCGGCGACATTCCAAATCATCAAGGGGGTTCGCCCATGAAAGCCGCTGTCGTTACCTTTCCCGGGTCGAACTGCGACCGTGATCTTGCCGTCGCGTTCGAGCGTGCGGGGTTTGATGTGGCGCGGGTCTGGCACAAGGACAGCGCCCTGCCGGAGGGCACCGATGTGGTGGGCGTGCCCGGCGGGTTTTCCTTTGGTGACTATCTGCGCTGCGGCGCGATTGCGGCGCAGTCGCCGATTGCCGGGGCCATTCAGGCCCATGCGGCGCGCGGCGGCTATGTGCTGGGCATCTGCAATGGTTTTCAGGTTCTGACCGAGATGCAATTGCTGCCCGGCGCACTGATGCGCAACGCGGGGCTGAAGTTCATCTGCAAGACGGTTGAGATGAAGGTGGCAACGACGGACAGCGCCTTTACCTCGACCTACCAGAAGGGTCAGACCATCGCGGTTCCGGTGGCACACCATGACGGCAACTACACCATTGATGCCGAAGGTCTGGCGCGGCTGCAGGGCGAGGATCGCATTGCCTTCACCTATGTGAAAAACCCCAATGGCGCGATGGCGGACATTGCGGGCGTGCTGTCGGCCAACCGCCGCGTGCTGGGGATGATGCCGCACCCGGAGCGGGTTGTGGATGCCAGCCACGGCGGCACCGATGGTGCGGCGCTGTTCGCGGCGCTGATGGGCGGGATGGCGCTGGCCTGAGGTGGCCAAGCTTGAGGGCGGGCGGTTCGGCGTTTAAAGTCAACCGATGCAAGAGCCTGTCCCCCCTTCACGCAGCAGACGCAGCCGGTCCGGCCGGTCGTGGCGAGTCCGGTTGGCGGCCACGATTCTGGTTCTGGTGGCGCTTGGCGTTGTGCTGACGACGAACCGCTGGCTGAGCGAGCGGTTTACGGAAACCACGCGCAACCGGGCCGAATTGCGACTGGCACTGTATTCGGGAAACATGCTGTCCGAGTTGCAGCGCACCTCGGTTGTGCCGTTGCTGCTGGCCGATGATCCGGCGATTCGGGATGCGCTGCTGAAGGGCAATTTCTCGGACACCACGCTGCGCCTGATCGAGGTGCAGGAAGAGATCGGCGTCGCCTCGATCATCCTTTTGGACGAAAAGGGCATGACGGTTGGGGCGACCGATCGCAACCTTCTGGGCAGCGACCATGCGGCCGATCCGTCCTTTGTCAACGCCAAGAAAACCCGCGAAACCGTGTTCTCGGCGGCGCCGATTGACGGGGGCGGTTTTGAATTCACCTATTCGCGGGTGATCGAAACGAATGGCCAGACCCTTGGCGTCATCGTTGTTGGCGTGGACATGATGAAGCACGAACGCGCCTGGTCGGGGTTGCAGGACGCGGTGCTGGTGACGGATGCAGAGGGCACGGTTATTCTGGCGACCGAACCGACCTGGCGCAATCAATCGGTGGATGTCGCCCTGAAAGAGGCGGAAAGCCCTTCGGCCTTTGACCGGGCGTTGAAGGGGGCGGCGGACTGGGCGCAGAATCCGCCGGATGCCTATGTTTCGGGCGAGGCAGTGCTGCGGACCGAGGCGCGGGTGCCGTTTCAGGGTTGGAAGATGCTGACCTTCACCGCCTATGATTCGGTGCGTGAAAAGGTGAACGGCGTGATTGCGTTGGAAATCATGGGCTTTGCCATTCTGGCGGCGCTTATGTTCTATCTTTTGTCGCGGCAGGCCTGGTCGCAGACGGTGTCGTTTCAGCGGGAATCGGCGGAACTGCGGCTGCTGAACGCGCGGCTGAACCGCGAGATTGCCGAACGCGAGCGGGTGCAAAAGACGCTGGAAGTAGCCGAGCTGACGCTGGCGCAGTCGTCCAAGCTGGCGGCCTTGGGCGAAATGTCGGCGGCGGTCAGCCATGAGTTGAACCAGCCGCTGGCCGCGATGAAAACCTATCTGGCGGGCGCGCGGCTGTTGTTGCAGCGCAAACGCCCGGATGAGGCGCTGTCGTCATTCCAGCGGATTGACGATCTGATCGACCGGATGGGCGCGATCACCCGGCAGTTGAAATCCTACGCCCGCAAAGGCGGTGAGGCGTTCGAGCCGGTGGATGTGCGGTCTTGCGTGTCGGCGGCGCTGGCAATGATGGAGCCACAGTTGAAACAGCGAGTGGTCAAGATCACCCGCACGGTGCCGCGTCAGCCGGTGATGGTGATGGCGGACCGGCTGCGGTTGGAGCAGGTGATCATCAACTTGCTGCGAAACGCGCTGGATGCGACGAAAGATATCGCCGATCCGCAGATCGACCTCTTGTTGACGGTGGGGGAAACCGCCACTTTGGCGGTACGCGACAACGGCCATGGCATTGCCGAGATCGGGTCGGTGTTCGAGCCGTTCTACACCACGAAAAAGCCCGGCGAAGGGGTTGGCCTTGGGCTGGCGATTTCGTCGGGCATTGTCGGCGACCTTGGCGGTCGCCTGACCGCACATAACGCCGAAACCGGCGGCGCGGTGTTTGAAATCCAACTGCCCATCCTGGGCAAAGAAACAAAAGCAGCGGAATGAGGACTTGATGGCGCGGGCAATGAAAGTGGCGATTGTCGATGACGAGGCGGATATGCGTGCCTCGATCAGCCAATGGCTGGCCCTGTCGGGGTTTGACACGGAAACCTATTCCAGCGCGGAAGAGGCGCTGAAGGCGCTGGGGCCAGAGTTTCCGGGTGTGGTGGTGTCGGACATCAAGATGCCCGGCATGGATGGCATGGCCTTTCTGAAACGCCTGATGGGGATGGATTCGGGGCTGCCTGTGATCTTGATCACCGGGCATGGCGATGTGCCGATGGCGGTCGAGGCGATGCGGGTTGGGGCCTATGATTTTCTGGAAAAGCCGTTCAACCCGGATCGGATGACCGAACTGGCCAAGCGCGCCACGACGGCGCGGCGGCTGACGCTGGACAACCGCGCCTTGCGGAAGGAATTGTCGGACGGTTCGGTTCTGATGAAAAAACTGGTCGGTGCCAGTCCGGCGATGGAGCGGCTGCGCGAGGATATTCTTGATCTGGGCCAAGCCGACAGCCATGTGCTGATCGACGGGGAAACCGGCACCGGCAAGACCCTGATCGCGCATGCGCTGCATGCGGTGGGGCCGCGCGCGGGGCGGAAATTCGTGACGGTGTCCTGTGCGGCCTGGGGCGAAGATCAACTGGCGGCCAAGCTGTTTGGCCCGTCCGAGGATGGCAACCTGCCGCTGGTGGAAGAGGCGCGCGGCGGCACGCTGTGCCTTGAGGATATCGAGGCGCTGAGCCATGCGCTGCAATCGCGGTTGCTGACGCTGATCAACGAGCAGGGCACGCCGCCGGAAACCCGGATCATCGCGATCTGCAACGAACATGCGCCCGACAAGACGCTAGAGGATGTTCTGCGGCCGGATCTGTTCTACCGGCTGGGGGCGATGACGATCATCAGCCCGCCGCTGCGATCGCGCGGCGAGGATATTCTGACGCTGTTCACCCGCGCGAGCGAGCAGTTCGCCGAAGAATATGGCTGCGATGCGCCGCAGGTGACGGCGCAAGAGGCGGCGCAGTTGCTGCAGGCGCCCTGGCCGGGCAATGTGCGGCAGTTGGTGAACATTGCAGAGCGCGCCGTATTGCAGAACCGGCGTGGGTCGGGGTCGATCGCGTCGCTGCTTATGGCGGATAACGAGGCCTCGGGCCCGGCGCTGACCACCGAAGGCAAGCCGTTGAAAGACTATGTCGAGGCGTTTGAGCGGATGCTGATCGACAACACGATGCGGCGGCACAAGGGCTCGATCACCGCGGTGATGGACGAGCTGTGCCTGCCGCGCCGCACCCTGAACGAGAAGATGGCGAAGTACGGCTTGCAGCGGCAGGAATACGTTTAGGCCGGGCTTTACCGCGCGGGATGGGCGATATTGCCCATCCTGTGGGCGGCATCCGGTGCAAATCACCCATTGTCAGCGATCCCTATTTGCCGCTAGGGTCAGGCCAGGCGGCTTTTTGCCACCAAAGAATTCTCTGCCTTACAGGATCTGGCGCCAGATACGCGCCGAAAATTGGGGCAGCCGGATCGGCCGCAAGGCCGGGTTATTGCCTGTAAGTCACTGACGAAACAGGCTTTTGAAGGTGGGTGGTGCAAGCTGCCCAGACGTGAACCGCGATGATGCGTGCGACATTGGCAATGACAGGCGAGGGGTGCCCACCGGGCACATCCCGCCCGTTTGCGTTTCGCGCAACCGCCCGAACAAGCCGCCCTCTCATGTTTGTTTACCGCCTCGGTCCACCGGGGCGGCGCTTGCGTGCAGGGCGCAATGGATTGATATGTCTAAGAAAATGCTTATCGACGCCACCCATGCGGAAGAAACCCGCGTGGTTGTGGTTGACGGAAACAAAGTTGAAGAGTTCGACTTTGAGACCATAAACAAGCGCCAGCTTGCCGGAAACATCTACCTTGCCAAAGTGACCCGGGTGGAGCCTTCGCTTCAAGCGGCCTTTGTCGATTATGGTGGCAACCGGCACGGCTTTCTGGCCTTTGCCGAAATTCACCCTGATTATTACCAGATCCCGGTGGCCGACCGCAAAGCTCTGCTGGACGAAGAGCGCGCCTATAACCGTGCGCAGGACGAGGAAGACAACCGCCGCTCGCGGCCGCGTCCTGCCCCCAAACCGCGCCCGCAGCCCGAGGTGATCGACGGCGACGCGGTGCAGACGGCCGAAATCGGCAGCATGGACGTGGTGGATCTGGGCGAGGAAACCGGCGCGGACGCCTTGGTGGAAACCAAGGGCAGCGACGATCACGGCCATGACCATAGCCATGACCATGATCACGCGCATGCCCACACGCATCACGTCGCCTCTGTCGAGACGGAAGAGGCCGACGGCAGCTATCGGTCGATCGACCACGCATCGGACACCGATGACGAGATTGAATCGATTGCCGAAGAGGACGTTGCCGAAGAAATCTCGGCCCCGCGCAAGCCGCGCGTGCGGCGCTACAAGATCCAGGAAGTGATCAAGGTGCGCCAGATCATGCTGGTGCAGGTGGTCAAGGAAGAGCGCGGCAACAAGGGTGCGGCGCTGACGACCTATCTGTCGCTGGCGGGCCGCTATTGCGTGCTGATGCCGAACACGGCGCGGGGCGGCGGCATTTCCCGCAAGATCACCCAAGCCGCCGACCGCAAGAAGCTGAAAGAAATCGCGCAGGAAATCGAAGTGCCGGAAGGCGCGGGCCTGATCATCCGCACGGCAGGGGCCAAACGGACCAAGCCGGAAATTAAGCGCGACTATGAATATCTAATGCGGCTGTGGGAACAGATCCGCGAATTGACACTGAAATCCATGGCGCCTGCGGCGATCTATGAGGAAGGCAACCTGATCAAACGCTCGATCCGCGACCTTTACAGCCGCGAGATTGAAGAGATTCTGGTCGAAGGCGAGGCGGGCTATCGCACCGCCAAGGACTTCATGCGGATGATCATGCCCAGCCACGCCAAGATGGTGCAGCGCTATGACGAGGCGACGCCGCTGTTCGCGCGCTATCAGGTGGAAAGCTATCTCGGTGGCATGTTCAACCCGACGGTGCAGCTGAAATCCGGTGGTTACATCGTGATCGGCATCACCGAGGCGCTGGTTGCCATCGACGTGAACTCTGGCCGCGCGACGAAAGAGGGGTCCATCGAGGATACCGCGCTAAAGACCAACCTGGAGGCCGCCGAAGAGGTGGCACGCCAGTTGCGTCTGCGCGACCTTGCCGGCCTGATCGTGATCGACTTCATCGACATGGAAGAGCGGCGCAACAACGCGGCGGTTGAAAAGAAGCTGAAAGACAAGCTGAAAACCGACCGCGCGCGGATTCAGGTGGGCCGGATTTCCGGTTTCGGCCTGATGGAAATGAGCCGTCAGCGCCTGCGCCCGGGGATGTTGGAATCCACCACGCAGCCCTGTTC
>CAMFLG010000089.1 GCA_945957495.1 uncultured Pseudorhodobacter sp.
AGGTGAAGGTGTCGTTGCCATCGCCGCCAGACAGCACATCGTCGCCCGCGCCGCCGTCGATATGATCCGCGCCGCCGCGCCCGTCGATCACGTCATTGCCGGCATTGCCCCAAAGCCCGTTATCCTCGACCCCGCCGATCACGGTGTCATTGCCTGAACCGGCATGGGCATCCTCGATATGGGTCGTCGTCGCCTGCGTCATGCCAGCCGTGATCGCATCCACGATGTTCGAACTGTTGGCGGTCAGCGTGACCACAGCGCCCCGGCCCAGCTGGGTGGCCAGATCCTGATACGTCGTCTCGTACCCGCCTGCGATGGCAAAGATCGGGATGATGTTCGCCGCAGCCAAGGCCGCCTGCAGTTGCGCGATGCTCGGGTAATCCTCCAGCGCGCCACCGCCGGGGAACAGCGCGTCGCCGTTGTTCGCCGTCAGAATGCCGCCCAGCGCCCCGTCGCCCGCCAGATGGAAAGGCGCATCGGTGAACAGCACCACAAAGCGCGCCGAATCCGGGCGAAAGCCCACGTCTGCGCTGTGCAGCGCCAGTTGCATCAGCGCCTCGATCTGCGCTTCGGGTCCGTCCATGCCGTTCAGAATGCTCATCGCCGTATAGGTTGCCGACAGCGCCGCCGCGTCCGTCGTCAGGGCAAGCTGCTGCTGATAAACCCATTCCCCCGGCGCCCCAAAGGGCGACACCGGCTTGTCCACGAAGGACGATACGCCAAAGGTGCTGTTGACCTGCACCGCCTGCACCGCGCCCACGATCTGCGGGATCAGCGCCCGCACGGTGGCGATGTCATCGCCGAACGATCCGGTGCGGTCTTGCAGGAACTGCACGTCCAGCGGGCCAGAGGTGGTGCCGCCGGGGGTGATGTGGATGATCTGGCCCTCAACCTCGGTCTCCGTCTCGCCCGACAGGTCAATGTGGTCGTTGCCGGTGCTGTCCGAACTGTCCAGCGAATCGTGGCCCAGATAATCCTCGATCTCAACGGTGCTGCCGGTGATGTGATAGGTGTCGTCGCCCGCGCCACCCGACAGGGTGTCGTGGCCGGAATGTGCGCGCAGATGGTCATTGCCGTCGCCGCCGAGCAGCAGGTCATCGCCCGCGCCGCCGTCCAGATCATCGTCACCCGAGGCGCCCGACAGCGTGTTGCTGCCCGCGCCGCCCACCGCGACATGCGCGGTGCCGCCCAGCCGGATGTTTTCGATATTTGCGCCGACGGTCAGCCCGTCTTTCATCAACACCACCGTGTCGATGCCGCCGTCCACATCCTCGATCACGGTGTCGCCAGTGCTGTCAACGACATAGGTATCGTCGCCCGTGCCCCCAACCATCATGTCGGACCCCGTGCCGCCATCCAGCGTGTCGTTGCCGTCCAGCCCGATCAGGGTTTGCGTGCCGGAACCGCCGGTCAAAAGGTTGTTCAGCGCGTTGCCGGTGCCCGTCATGCCCGCGCCCGTCAGCAGCAGGTTTTCCACATTGTCGCCCAGAGTAACACTGACTGCCGCGCGCACGGTATCAATGCCGCCGCCCAGCGCCTCGGTGATCACATCGCCGGTGCCGTTGACAACGTAGGTGTCATCGCCCGCGCCGCCGATCATGGTATCATTGCCAAGGCCGCCATCCAACGTGTCGGCCAGTGCCGTGCCGGTCAGGCTGTTGTCCAGCGTGTTGCCGGTGCCAACATGCGCGCCCCCCTGCAACACCAGGTTTTCCAGATTGCCGCCCAGCCGATAGTCAACCGAGGCGATAACCGTGTCGGTTCCGCCCAGCGTGGCCTCTGAAATCTTGTCCAGCGCATTGTCCACGACATAGGTGTCATCGCCCGCGCCGCCCGCCAAGGTGTCGGCTCCGGCCCCGCCATCCAGCGTGTCGTTGCCCACGGTGCCTTTCAGCGAATTGTCCAGCGCGTTGCCCGTGCCCAGACGCGCCGCCCCGGTCAGGACAAGGTTCTCTACCTCGGCCGCCAGCGTGAGGTTGACACTTGAATAGATGGTATCAGCGCCGCCAGCGGCCAGCTCTGTCACCACATCGGATGCCGAATTGACGTAGTAGCGGTCGTTGCCCGCGCCCCCAACCATCGTGTCGGCCCCAGCGGCGCCGTCCAGGGTGTCATTGCCTGCCGTGCCCGTCAGGATGTTGGCCAGACTGTTGCCGGTCGCACTGCGGGCGGTGCCGGTCAGGGTCAGGTTTTCCAGATTGGCGCCCAGCGTCCAGTTCACCGACGCGATCACCGTGTCAATGCCGCCCGCGGCGTCCTCGACAATCACGTCGCCCAGACTGCCCACCTTGTAGCTGTCATTGCCTGCGCCGCCGATCAGCGTGTCGTCGCCTGCGGCCCCGTCCAGCGTGTCGTTGCCGGTATTGCCCGTGATGACGTTGTTCAGCGCGTTGCCGGTGCCGCTGTGCGCCCCACCCACCAGGGTCAGCCGCTCCACCTCTGCCGTCAGCGTGTAGTTGACCGAGGCCACAACCAGATCGTCGCCTTCGGCTGCCGCCTCAACCACCTGATCTGCGGCTGCATCGACGATATAGGTGTCGTCGCCCGCACCGCCCAGCATCGAGTCGCTGCCCGTGCCGCCGTCCAGCAGATCATTGCCAACCTCACCCTGCAACGTGTCGTTGCCCGCGCCGCCCTCGATGCTGTCATTGCCATCGCTGCCGCTGATGTTGTCGTTGCCGCCAAGGCCCAGAATGGCGTCGGCGCCAAGGCCGATCTGATGCACGCCGCCATAGCCCGGCCCCATCACATCATCGCCGCCGGTGCCATAGATGTTCAGATCGGGCAGCCAGGTGTCGGGCGTGTACAGCACCTTGACGCTTTCGCCGCTGCCCGGCGCGCCGATGAGCAGATCGGCCACACCGTCGCCGTTCATATCGCCGCCCACCGCCACCGAGGCGCCGGTCAGACTGCCCGCAGCCCCCACAATCTTGGCACCGCCGATGCCCTGCGCGATCAGCGACAGGTCCACCGGGCCGTTGCCCGCGCCCCCCCAGACCACATAGACCGCGCCCGCATTGCTGCCGCCCTCGCCATTGCCCGAGGCGCCGATGATCAGATCGTCAATCCCATCGCCGTTCAGATCGACATTTCCGGCCAGAACCAGCGATTCCAGATCCCCGGGCGACTCGGCAATGATCTGAAAGCCGCCAACACCCGCGCGCACGTCTGCCAGATCAACCGCCAGATTGTCGGCCTTGCCATAGACGACATAGGCGCTGTCCGACCGGGGCGCGCCGATCAGAATATCGTCCAGCCCGTCCCCGTTCAGATCGCCCGCGTTGCCGACAGAAGCCCCGGCATCGTCTTGCGCCACACCGCTGATCTTGTAGCCGCCATTGCCCAGCGCGATCTGCGCCAGGTTAACCGCCGTTCCGGTGGACTTGCCATCCACCACATAAACCGCACCGGCATTTTTCCCCGCGCTGTTGTCGTCGCGCACCCCGATCAGGATTTCAGATTTGCCGTCGCCGTTCTGGTCGCCCAGCACACCCAAAGCCGAGCCGACCGCATCGCCAGAGGACAGACCCACGATCTTGAACCCGCCGACCCCGGCGGCAACGTTGGTCAGTTGCACGGCAGAGGCTGTGGTCTTGCCCCAAACCACATAGGCCGCCCCCGCATCGGTGCCGCCCGCGTCTTGCCCCGGCGCACCCACCAGCATATCGGCGTGCCCGTCGCCGTTCATGTCGCCCACCGCCAACACGGTGTAACCCGCCGCATCGCCCGCCGCTTCGCCCTTGATGGCATAGCCCTTGCCGCCGCCCGAGAAGGGGTTAGCCAGATCAACCCCGCCCACAGGCGAGGACGGCCCCCAGATCACAAAGGCAGCCCCCGCATCCACCTTGGCGGCGGTGTTGTTCATGCCCGGCGCGCCGATCAGCAACTCGCCCCGCCCATCTCCGTTCAGATCGGCAATGCCCGCCAGCGAGAATCCGGCCTGATCGCCCGCGTTCACCCCGTCGATGATGAAAGACCCGGTCGCCACATCGGCAAGGCCGCTGCTGCTGCCCGCCGCGAAATGGCTCAGCGTGACAAAGATGCGCCCGGCGTCCAGCGCCTTGTCGTCATCCCCCGACGCGCCCACGGCAATATCCGCCACCCCGTCGCCGTTCAGATCGCCCACCGATGCCAGCCAGGCCGGGGCTGAATTGCCCGTCACTGTCGGGGCAAAATCCCCCGCCGCATTCGGCGTCAGGCTATAGCCGCCACCGGCAAGTATGGTGGAACCAAGAAAAACTTTCGTGTTGGGAACGGGCATGTGGACCTCTGAATGGCTGTGTCTGAAGGGCTTGGTCGGGGGGCCTTGGCCGTCAGACGGTCAAAGCGGATGCTCAGCCTATGCAAAGGCCACCCACGGTCTGTCCATAAACCCCGAGTTGCAATTCCCCGCCTAGGCGCCGCGTTTATGCCCCTATAACCAAAGTTGCAGGCGGGTTTACGCGCCAAACCACCCGCCCAGACCCCTTGCCGCCTCTCACCTGTGCCGGCGGTGTCCCCAATGCGCCTCCCTCCCGCTCTGATGGGGGAGGGCAGGGGCGGGGATGCGCCAAAAAAAACAGTAAGGGGAGCGCCCGGCACAGACGGGAAAGCGCCGCCGCCCGTGCAACAGGGCCCACTGTCTGCTTGACACTCCGCCCCCTTCGCCGCATAAGCGCGCATCCCGGCGAGGTGCGAATCTCGCCGGGGCTTTATTTCATGACGCCCCCCGGGGGCGCGCTGTTCGAGGCGGGGCAACCCAAAACACCGGCAACGGGGCCACAGAACGCGGAGCAAGAGAAGGAAAGACCCATGTACGCGGTCCTCAAGACAGGCGGCAAGCAATACAAGGTGCAGGCGGGTGACGTGCTGCGCGTTGAAAAGCTGGCTGCCGTGGCTGGTGAAAAAATCCAGTTCAACGACATTCTGATGGTCGGCGGCGAAACCGTCACCGTTGGCCTGCCCTTCGTGGCCGGTGCTGCGGTGCAAGCCGAAGTGATCGACCAGATCAAGGGCGAGAAAGTCATCCACTTCGTCAAGCGTCGTCGGAAACATTCGTCGCAGCGCACCAAGGGCCACCGTCAGCACCTGACGCTGGTTCGCATCACCGACGTTCTGGCGTCGGGCGCTGATGCCACCGGTGTTGCCGCCGCAACCGGCACTGCCGATGCGCGCCGCGCCGCCCACAACACCGCTCCGGCCGCCCCGGTCGAAGCTGCCCCGAAACCCAAGCGTGCCGCCAAGGCCGCCGCTACTGCGGAGTAACACCCCATGGCACACAAAAAAGCAGGCGGTTCATCCCGCAACGGCCGCGACTCTGCCGGTCGTCGTCTTGGCGTGAAACTGTTCGGTGGCCAGGCGGCCATTCCGGGCAACATCATCGTGCGTCAGCGCGGCACCACCTGGTTCCCGGGTGAAGGCGTTGGCATGGGCGTGGATCACACCCTGTTCGCCAAGGTTGAAGGCAAAGTCACCTTCAAGAAGGGCTTCAAGGGCCGCACCTTTATTTCGGTTCTCCCCGTCGCGGAAGCAGCCGAGTAAGCCGAACCTTTACAATCACGTTGTAAAAAGGGGATCGGCCGAAAGGCCGGTCCCCTTGCCCTTTTCCACGTTGGAAACGGGTTTCTACGGGCCTCGCGCCCCACATGCGCTTCAAGGAGGGAGCCATGGTTCTGGATATGATTGCCAATGCCGCCGAAGGTCAGATCGCCGCTGGCCGCTTCGTTCTGCGCCACGCGCGCAAGTCCGACGCAGGGCTGTTCGCGCTGTACGCAGGCGACCGCCGAGTGGCCGAGGCCACGCATTCCATCCCCCACCCGCTGCCCCCCGGTGCGGCAGAGGCGTTTGTGGCCCGCGCGATGACTTGCCGCGCCGAAGAGGAAATCTGGGTGATGGACGGTTCCGGCACCGGTCTGGATGAGGTGCTGGGCGTGATCAGCCTGAAACGGATGGATCTGGGCCAGCAAACCGGCGGGCAGTCGGAAATCGGCTATTGGGTCGCCCCGGCCTTCTGGAACACCGGCATCGCGTCCGAGGCGGTCAAGGCGCTGGTCGCGGCCAACCCGCAGAAAAACCGCACCATCTTTGCCGAGGTGTTTCAGGACAACCCCGGTTCCGCCCGCGTGCTGACCAACACCGGGTTTCAGTATCTGGGCGATGCGGAAACCTTCTCGGTGGCGCGCAATGGCCGGGTGCCAACCTGGACCTATGTGAAAAAGCTGGACTGAGGTAATCACATGACCCTCCGCGCCCAGCTTAAAACGGCGCGGCTCCGCTTGCGCCCCGTGGCGGCCCTGGATGAGGCCGCTGCCCTCGCACATCTGAACGATCTGGCCATATCGGGCTGGCTGTCGCGGGTGCCAGTGCCCTATACGGCGGCGGATTTTCAGCAGTTCCTGACCGAAATCGCCTATCCCGGCGAAACCTTCGCGGTCGAGGATGCGACGGGCTTTGTCGGCATCCTCGGCGCGGGGTTTGAACTGGGCTATTGGTTCGCCCCCGCCGCCCATGGCAAAGGCTACGCGACCGAGGCGGCGCGGGCCGTTCTGGCCATGCAATTCGCCCATGATGAAAGCACCGTCGCGGCGGGGTATTTTCTGGGCAATACCCGCTCTGCCCGGGTTTTGGCGAAACTTGGCTTTGTCGAAACCGGCCGCAGCCTGAAACATTGCCGCGCGCTGGGTCAGGACCGCGCGCATGTCGATCTGCTTTTGACCCGCGATCAGTTCATCGCCGCCTTGCCGATCGAGGCGCGCTCGGCCCGGTTGACCTACCGCGCCCTGCAGGCGCTGGACGCGCCCGCGCTGCATGCCATCGTCTCGCATTGGGACGTAACGCGTCAGCTGGGGCCGAAATGGCCTTGGCCCGCCGAGATGGCCTTCACCGAAACCCGCACCACGCCTTACGCCGGGGCGGGGTTTGCTTGGGGCATCTTTCTGGGCCCCGACCTGATCGGTACGGTTGCCGTGACCGAAGGTGAGCTTGGCTATATGCTGGCCCCCGCCGCTTGGGGCAAAGGCTATGCGCATGAGGCGTGTCAGACCGCCCTTGCCCGCGCCTTTGGCGATGGGTTGACGCAGATTCACGCCGGGGTCTGGGCCGATAATCTGGCCTCGCAGGGCCTGCTGGAACGGCTGGGGTTTCACCGCACCGGCGAGAATACCGCAACGTCGAACTGCCGGCCCGACCCAAGCCCCGGCTATGACTACAGCCTGACCCCCGCCGAATGGCAGCGCGCTTGAGACTTCGCAACCTTTCCTGTATCGCCTGACAGATTCCTTCAGAAAGCCCTCCGCATGAAATTCCTTGACCTCTGCAAAGTCTATATCCGCTCTGGCGGCGGCGGGGCGGGCTGTGTTTCCTTCCGGCGCGAGAAATTCGTGGAATTCGGCGGCCCGGATGGCGGCGATGGCGGTAATGGCGGCTCTGTCTGGGCCGAGGCGGTGGATGGGCTGAACACCCTGATCGACTTTCGCTACCAGCAGCACTTCTTCGCCAAATCGGGGCAGGGCGGCATGGGCAGCCAGCGCACCGGCAAAACCGGCGATGACATCATCCTGAAAGTGCCGGTCGGCACCGAGATTATGGACGAAGACGAAGAAACCGTCATCGCTGACCTCACGGCCGTGGGGCAAAAGGTGCTGCTGGCCAAGGGCGGCAACGGCGGCTGGGGCAACCTTGCCTTCAAATCCTCGACCAACCGCTCCCCCGCCCGCGCCAACCCGGGGCAAGAGGGGATCGAGCGTACGATCTGGCTGCGCCTGAAACTGATCGCCGATGCGGGACTGGTGGGCCTGCCCAATGCGGGCAAATCCACCTTTCTGGCCGCCGTGTCGAACGCGCGCCCCAAGATCGCCGATTATCCCTTTACCACCCTTGTGCCCAACCTTGGCGTTGTCGGCATCGACGGCGCCGAATTCGTCATGGCCGATATTCCCGGCCTGATCGAAGGCGCCTCCGAAGGCCGTGGCCTTGGCATGCAATTCCTGGCCCATGTCGAACGCTGCAAGGTGCTGCTGCATCTGGTCGATGGCACCTCGAACACCATCACCAAGGATTATCGCACGATTGTGAAAGAGTTGGAGGCTTACTCTGACATCCTGGGCGACAAGCCCCGCATCCTGGCCCTGAACAAATGCGATGCGCTGGACAAGACCACCATCACCACCCGCCGCAAGGCGTTGGAAAAGGCGTCTGGCGGGCCGGTGCATGTGATTTCCGGCGTGGCGGGCCTTGGCCTGCAAGACACGCTGCGCGCCATCCACGCCCAGATCAAGGCGGAGGCGGTCGTGGTGGAGGACAAGCCTTGGCAGCCCTGAAACCGCAGACTCTCAAACATCTGGCCGCCCCCGACATCCGCGACGCCAAGCGTCTGGTGGTCAAGATCGGCTCTGCCCTTCTGGTGGACCGCAAAAGCGGATTGAAGCAAGGCTGGCTTTCCGCCCTTGCGATGGACGTGGCCGAGGCCAAAGTGCGCGGCACCGATGTGGTGCTGGTGTCGTCCGGCTCTATCGCGCTGGGCCGCAAGGTGCTGAACCTTGGCGATGGTGTTCTGACGCTGGAACAATCGCAGGCCGCCGCCGCCGTGGGCCAAATCCGCCTGGCCCGCGCCTATGAAGAGGTGCTTGCCCCGCATGGCATCACCACCGCGCAGGTCTTGGTCACGCTGGAAGACACCGAAGACCGCCGCCGCTATCTGAACTCCCGCGCCACGATGGAAACCCTGCTGGGCCTTGGCGTGGTGCCGATCGTGAACGAAAACGACACCGTGGCCACGGATGAGATTCGCTTTGGCGACAACGACCGGCTGGCGGCGCAAATCGCGGTGACGGTGGGGGCGGATCAGCTGATCCTGTTGTCGGATGTGGATGGATTCTATTCCGCCAACCCGAAAGAGGATGCCAGCGCGCAGCGGTTCGATCTGGTGGAAACCATTACCCCGCAGATCGAGGCGATGGCGGGCGATCCGATCTCCGGCCTGTCCAAGGGCGGGATGAAGACGAAACTGCTGGCCGCGAAAACCGCCGTCGCCGGCGGCTGTGCCATGGCGATCATGGAAGGTTCGGTCCTGCGCCCGCTGAAGGCGCTGGCCGAGGGCGCGAACCGGACGTGGTTTGTGGCGCAGGGCGACCCGCAGGCGGCGCGCAAACGCTGGATCAACGCGATGAAACCGCGCGGCGAATTGCGGCTGGACGCAGGCGCTGTGACGGCGCTGCGGGCCGGAAAATCGCTGTTGCCCGCCGGGGTAACGACGGTGACGGGCAGTTTTGGCCGCGGCGATCCGGTGGCGATCCTGTCGCCCGAGGGCGATACGCTGGGCAAGGGTCTGGTGCGCTATACTGCCGCCGAGGCTCGCGCAATTGCCGGGCACCGTTCGGGCGATATCGCGGCAATTCTGGGCTATCAGGGCCGCGCGGCCTTGGTGCATCGGGACGACATGGTAATCTAGCGCCGATTTCTTCAAAGAAATCGGTCCGGAATTTTT
>CAMFLG010000090.1 GCA_945957495.1 uncultured Pseudorhodobacter sp.
TGCGCCGGGCGCGCGCCTGCGTCTGTTGGATAAGGAAAGCGGCAACACTCAGGATCTGGAACTGTCAAACGGCCAATCCGTGACCGTCGGGCGGCTGACCGTGCTGTTGGACAGCTGCCGCTATTATCCCGATAACCCCGCCGATGAGGCCTTTGCGCACCTGACCATCCTTGATGCCGCCAAGCCCGATCCGGTGTTCAACGGCTGGATGACGGCCTCCAGCCCGGCCCTGTCGGCCTTGGATCACCCGCGCTATGACGTCTGGGTGCTGCGCTGCGACGTGCCCGATGTAGCGCTGCCAGAGGTCGCCGACCCGCCACCGGAAGAGGCCCCGCCCGTCGAAGACCCGGCTGCAACCGACGGCGGCAACGGCTGATACCCCTCGGGCGCAAAACGCGCCTGGTGCTGCAAAGCCTCGTCCAACCGCGCGTGATATTCCGCCCGCGAAATCTCGATAGCGCCCAGCGAGGCCAGATGCGCCGTCAGAAACTGCGTGTCAAACAGCCGGAACCCGCCCGCCCGCAGCCGGTGCATCAGCCAGGCCAGCGCCAGTTTCGACGCATCGGTGCGGCGGGAAAACATGCTTTCGCCGAAAAACGCCGCCCCCAGCACCACCCCATACACTCCGCCGATCAGTACCCCGTCCTGCCAGACCTCCAGGCTATGGGCATGGCCCGCGCGGTGCAGCGCGGTGTAAAGCCCGTGAATCTCGGCGTTGATCCAGGTTTCCGGCCGGTCGGCGCAGCCTTCCAGAACGCCCGCGAAATCGCGGTCCACCGTGACACTGTAGTCGTCGCGCAAAATCCGTCGCGCCAGACTGCGCGAGATGTGAAATCCACCCAGCGGGAACACCCCGCGCCGCCGCGGGTCCACCCAATGAATGGTCGCATCCGCCCGCCCCTCGGCCATCGGAAAGACGCCCATTGCATAGGCACGCAGCAGCAGCTCCGGCGTTATCCGTTCCGTCATCTGTTCCCGACCAAAACCCGAATCAGCGGCGAAAACCCGCCGAACCTGCCCGCTATCTGCATGTATTTCCTCAAATATTGGCCTGCCCGCCAGATTTGAAATTCGTCTGCCGCCAACGCAAGTTGGAACGGCATCTGAACTTCGCGGTTGTTAGATCGGTATATCGTCCTTAATCTTCAAGCACATCAGCAAATGGAGACTGCCATGTACCAAACCATTCTGCTTGCCTATGACGGCTCACTGGAAGGGCGACTTGCCCTGCGCGAAGGGGCGCGGTTGGCGCAGATTTGCGCCGCACGCGTGGTGCTGCTGGCGGTGGTGGACCCGACCGAGGATTTCGTGCCCTTGGCCGGGGGCATCGCCGGGGTCTACATTCAACCGGAATTGCCCGACCGCACCGATGACGTGCAGGCCATTCTGGACGAGGGTTTTGCCCGCCTGTCCCGCATGGGCGTCGCGGCAGAGGCGCGGCTGGAACGGGGCGAACCTGTGGACCGCATCACCGAGGTTGCCAGACAGGTCTCTGCCGATCTGGTCGTCGTCGGCCACCACAAACGCGGCATGGTGGCGCGCTGGCTGATCGGCTCTGTCGCCGCATCGCTGAGTGATAGTCTGGACTGCAGCCTTCTCATCGCGCGGATGGAAATTCCCGATCAGGATCTGTTTCCGGCAGGGCAACCGTCCGCGACCTAAGCCCCGCGACCCTGGACTGCGGCTTTGAAATCATGAACGTTTGGTAAACGAAATCTCCAAGCATCTGATTTCAAGATAGAAAATAATGTCCCGGGCCGGGACAGTGCCTGAACCGGCCCGCTCAGACCGGCTGTAACGCCAGATCGGCCATCAGGTGGTCGCGCAGATCCCGCCCCGCCCGCCGCAGGGTGGGGGCAGCAACCAGATAGACCGGCACGGCGGGCAGGGCGGGAAATCCCGGCGCCTCGGCAAATTCAACCAGATCGGCGGGCGCCGTCCCGGCGGCAACCGAGGTGACGGCGATCCCCGCGCGCACGGCGGCGAAAATCCCGGCATGGCTTCGGCTTTGCACCGTCACCTGCCACCCTTCGCCAGCCGCCTCCAGCGCCCCGATCATCGCGCGGCGAAACACGCAGCCCTCCGGGTAGGCCGCCAGCCGCGCCTGATCGGGCAGCGCACCGCTGCGCACCCAATGCAGCGGCACCTCCCGCGCCGCAACCGCAAGCCCGGGCCGCGATGCCAGCGTGACCAGCGCCAGATCAATCTCGGCCCGCTGAACCGCCGCCATCAACTGCGCAGAAAGATCGCAGGTGATCTCGAATTCCACCGCCTGCATCCCCGGCAACACCCGGCCCAGCCACCCCAGGGCGTAGTCATCCGGCATCCCCAGCCGCACGCGGTCGCGCGCGGGCCTGCTGCGTGTTGCCGACATCATCTCATCATAGGCGCCCAGCACGCCCAGGGCCTTGGCATACAGCTCCGCCCCGCGCGGCGTCGGCTCCAACCCCTGGGGGCCGCGCAGAAACAGCGCCGCCCCCAGTTCGGTTTCCAGCATCTTCAGCCGCATCGACATTGCGGCCTGCGTGCAGCCCATCTTCTGCGCAGCGCGGCTGATCGACCCGGCCTCATGCATCTGCACGAAAGACCGCAGCAGGCGCAGTTCGATATCCACCCATAGCCCCCGCTGATAGTCGGCTTAACCAGCTTTTGTTTGCAACCCTACACGCGGCTGCGCAGGCTTGCCATGCAACAAAAGGGGATGGCGATGAAGGTCGGATTTATCGGTCTGGGCACGATGGGCAAGAACGCGGCGGCGAATATCCGGCGCAAGGGCTTCCAGATGGCGGTCTATGACATCCGCCCCGAAGCGGTCGCGCCGCTGGTGGCTATGGGGGCCACACGCGGCGAAAGCCCGGCAGATGTGCTGGTGCTGTGCGACGTGGTGGTGACGATGGTGTTTGGCCCGAAAGAAGTGGCCGAGGTGCTGCGCGGGCCGCAGGGCTTTCTCTCGGTGCCTTGTGCGGACAAGATCTGGATCGACATGACCACATCCTCGCCTTTCTTGATGCGCGAACTTGCTGCGGAATTCGAGGCAAAGGGCGGCAAGGCGGTGGATGCGCCCGTAACCGGCAGCGTCGATGCGGCCATTCGCGGCGATATGCCAATGTTCGTCGGCGGTTCCGATGCGGTCATCGAACAGGTGCGCCCGGTGATCGAGGCGATGGGGCAGTTGCGCAAGGTCGGCGGCTACGGCAACGGCTATGTCGCTAAACTGGTCAACAATCAGCTGTGGAAAATCCACGCCGCCGCGATTGGCGAGGCGATGGTGACGGCAAAGCTTGCGGGCCTTGATCCCTTGGTCTGGTGGGAGGTGATGAAGGGCGGGGCGGCCGACAGTTTCGTGCTATCGCATGACGTGCCGTCGATCTTTGCCGGGCACTATGACCCATCCTTCCCCATCGCCCTTTGCCTGAAAGACCTCGGCCTGATCAAGGAACTGATGGACAAGGTTGGCACCACCGCCACCCTGACCGAAGCCACGCATGAACGCTTCCGCGAGGCCGGCCGCCGCTATGGCACTGCTGCGGGTGAGATGACGGTTTGCCGCGTGATCGAGGATGACGCCGGGATTGATCTGCGCGTGGCGGGCGACTGGCAAAAGCCATGGGAGGTCAAGCCTGCCTCATGACCGCCTTGGTCTGCCGGGCGCGCCCGCGTCCGGCACGTCAGTCGCCGACGTGCTTGCGTCCGATATCCCCAATCCTTAACCAAAGGTAAACGGCGCATCAGAACACATTGATTTCATTTGATGCATGCATGTCGCACGCGTGCGACAGGCACAAAAAAGGCGCCCGCAGGCGCCCTTTTCCTAGTTGCCAAACTTGGCGGCCAGCCATTTTTCCAGCCAGTGGATGTTATAATCCCCGGTCAGAATGTCGGGCTCATCCAGCAGGGCGTGAAACAGCGGAACCGTGGTGTCGATCCCGTCCACGATCAACTCGCCCAAGGCGCGCTTCAGCCGCGCCAGCGCCTCTGGCCGGTCGCGGCCATGCACGATCAACTTGCCGATCAGGCTGTCATAATAGGGCGGAATCGAATAGCCGCCATACAGCGCCGAATCCATCCGCACCCCCAGCCCGCCGGGGGCGTGGAACACTCGCACCTTGCCGGGGCAGGGCGAGAAGTTAGGCAACTTTTCCGCGTTGATGCGGATTTCGATGGCGTGGCCGTTGATCTCCAGATCATCTTGCGTGAAGGACATTTCCATCCCCGCCGCAACCCGGATCTGTTCGCGCACCAGATCCACCCCGAAGATCGCCTCGGTGACAGGGTGTTCCACCTGCAGACGGGTGTTCATCTCGATGAAAAAGAACTCGCCGTCTTCATACAGAAACTCGATTGTGCCCGCGCCGATGTAGTTGATCTTCGCCACCGCGTCGGCGCAGACCTTGCCGATCTTGGCGCGCAGGTCCGGCGTGATCACCGGGCCGGGCGCCTCTTCAAACACCTTTTGGTGGCGCCGCTGCAGCGAACAGTCCCGTTCGCCCAGATGAACAGCCTTGCCCTTGCCGTCGCCGAACACCTGAATCTCGATATGCCGGGGCTTCTGCAGGTATTTCTCGATATAGACTTCATCGTTGCCAAAGGCATTCTTCGCCTCGGACCGTGCCGTGCGGAAGGCGATCTCCAGCTCTTCGGCGTTGTGGGCGACCTTCATGCCGCGCCCACCACCACCAGCAGTTGCCTTGATGATCACGGGAAAACCGATGCTTGCCGCCACACCAATCGCCGTCTCGAAATCCGGCACACCGCCGTCAGACCCCGGCACCACCGGAATCCCCAGGGCCTTTGCGGTTTCCTTGGCGGTGATCTTGTCGCCCATGATGCGGATATGTTCGGCATTGGGCCCGATAAAGGTGATGCCGTGATCTTCCAGCGCCTGCGCGAAGGCAGCGTTTTCAGACAGGAAGCCATAGCCCGGATGCACCGCCTGCGCCCCGGTGATTTCACAGGCCGAAATGATGGCGGCCTTGGAAAGATAGCTTTCCGAAGAGAGGGCGGGGCCGATGCAGACAGATTCGTCCGCCATCCGCACATGCATCGCATCGGCGTCGGCGGTAGAATGCACCGCGACCGATTTGATCCCCATCTCCTGACAGGCGCGGATCACGCGGAGGGCGATCTCGCCCCGATTGGCGATCAGGATTTTTTCGAACATGCGCTTACTCGATGATCATCAGCGGCGCGCCATATTCCACGGCGGTGCCATCGGTGACGAAGATGCGTTTCACGGTGCCCGCGCGCGGGGCGGGAATGTGGTTCATGGTTTTCATCGCTTCGATGATCAGAACCGTCTGCCCTTCGGCCACAACGGCGCCCACGGTTGCAAAGGGCGTGGCACCCGGCTCTGCCGCCAGATAGCAGGTTCCCACCATGGGCGAGGTGACAGCGCCCGGATGCTGCGCCGGATCTTCCGGGGCGGCCGGTGCTGCGGCGGAAACCGATGCCGCAACTGCGGCCGGGGCCGGGGCGTAATGCACGGCGGCGGGGGCTGCTGCTGCGGCCTGAACGATGTTAGTCTGCTTGACCACGCGCACGTTCAGGCTGTCGCCTTCGCCGTATTCGCGTTTGACCGACAGTTCGGTCAGGTCGTTCTGGTTGAGAAGCTCTGCAAGAGCAGAGATGAACGCAACGTCTGCGTCGGAAGAATGTTTGCTCATGCCGTCCTCTTTTGGCGTCATTGCTTATTGTGCCGGGTGGGCCAGGCCCCGCAGTTGATTGCATCCGTATAGCTGAGCAGGCCGCCGGAAAAAAGGGCGAAGAATCCCTGCATCGAAAAGGAAGCGAGAAAAGTTGGCCTCCAGAAAATTTACCGTTTGATAAAAAAATAGAGCTGTGGCAGCGTGATTCGTATAAGCAAAAAATATCGGAGGTCCTTGCCTTGTCCAACAGCCCCCTGACGCCCGGCGTTGTGGCCCATCGTCTGGCCCCCGCCGCCTACAGCCAGAACTTCAGTGACGTGCAGCCGGTGTTTGACCGGCACGAGGCGCGGGTGGCGGCGGATCGCTGTTACTTCTGCCACGATGCGCCGTGCATGACGGCCTGCCCGACCACGATCGACATTCCTCTGTTCATCCGCCAGATCGCCACCGGCACGCCGGAGGCTGCGGCAAAGACGATCTTTTCGCAGAACATTCTGGGCGGCATGTGCGCGCGGGTCTGCCCGACCGAGCAGCTGTGCGAAGAGGTTTGCGTGCGCGAGGTCGCCGAAGGCAAACCGGTCGAGATCGGGCGGCTGCAGCGCTTTGCGACCGATACGCTGATGGCGACCGGGGTGCATCCGTTTGTGCGGGCGGCGGCGACGGGCAAGAAAGTGGCGGTTGTCGGGGCGGGCCCGGCGGGTCTGGCCTGCGCGCATCGTCTGGCCATGAAGGGCCATGAGGTTATGATCTTTGAACGCCGCGCCAAGGCGGGCGGGCTGAACGAATATGGCATTGCCACCTACAAGACCCCGAATGACTTTGCCGCGCGTGAGGTGGCCTGGTTGCTGCAGATCGGCGGCATCACGGTGAAAACCGGGGTCGAACTGGGCCGCGATATCACGCTGGCCGGGCTTGAGGCGGACTATGACGCGGTGTTCTTGGGCATCGGTCTGGCCGGGGTGAATGCCCTGCGTGCGGCGGGCGAGGATCTGGACGGTGTACGCAACGCCGTGGATTTCATTGCCGAGCTGCGCCAGTCGGATAAGGCGGCGGTCGCGATCGGTCGCGATGTGGTGGTGATCGGTGGCGGCATGACGGCGGTGGATGCGGCGGTGCAGTCTAAACTATTGGGCGCGCAGAACGTGACCATGGTTTACCGGCGCGGCAAGGAAAAGATGAGCGCCAGTGAATATGAACAAGACCATGCGACGCAAAGCGGCGTGCGGATCATCTATGGCGCAGCCCCGATCCGGGTGCTGGGGACGGGCAAGGCCGAGGCGGTGGAGTTCGCCTATACGGTGGACGGGCCGAAAGGGCTGGAGATGTCGTCAGAGACCTTCACGCTGAAGGCCGATCAGGTGTTCAAGGCGATTGGCCAGACACTTTTGGCCGCACCGATTGCGCAAGACGGGGCCAAACTGGTCACGCAGGCGGGCAAGGTCTGGGCCGGCGGGGACTGCGCCGCCGGTGGCGAAGACCTGACGGTAACGGCCGTGGCCGAAGGCCGCGATGCGGCGGAAGCCATTCATGCAACGCTGATGGCGTAAGGGGAACATCATGGCAGATCTGACAACCAATTTCATCGGCATCAAATCCCCCAACCCGTTCTGGCTGGCCTCGGCGCCGCCGACGGACAAGGCCTATAACGTCGAGCGCGCCTATGAGGCGGGCTGGGGCGGGGTGGTGTGGAAGACCCTTGGCTCTGAAGGGCCGCCCGTCGTCAACGTCTCTGGCCCGCGCTATGGTGCGATCTGGGGGGCGGATCGGCGGCTGTTGGGCCTGAACAACATCGAATTGATCACTGACCGCCCGTTGCAGGTGAACCTGGACGAGATCAAGATGGTCAAGCGCAAATGGCGCGACCGGGCCTTGGTGATTTCGCTGATGGTGCCCTGTGATGAGGATTCGTGGAAGGATATCCTGTCGCGGATCGAGGATACCGAGGCCGACGGTGTCGAGCTGAACTTCGGCTGCCCGCATGGCATGGCTGAACGCGGCATGGGCTCTGCCGTGGGGCAGGTGCCGGAATATATCGAGATGGTGACGCGCTGGGTCAAGAAACACTCTCGCATGCCCTGCATCGTGAAACTGACCCCGAACATCAGCGATATCCGCAAGCCGGCAGAGGCCGCGCATCGCGGCGGCGCGGATGCGGTGTCGCTGATCAACACCATCAACTCGATCACCTCGGTTAATCTGGACAGTTTCAGCCCTGAACCGATGATCGACGGCAAGGGTACGCATGGCGGCTATTGCGGCCCGGCGGTGAAGCCGATTGCGCTGAACATGGTGGCCGAGATTGCGCGCAACCCGGTGACGCGCGGCCTGCCGATCTCTGGTATCGGCGGCGTCACCACATGGCGCGATGCGGCAGAGTTCATGGCCCTGGGGGCGGGCAATGTGCAGGTTTGCACGGCGGCGATGACCTATGGCTTCAAGGTCGTTCAGGAAATGATCTCTGGTCTGTCGCAGTATATGGATGAAAAGGGCATGAACGCGACCGCCGATCTGGTGGGCCGTGCCGTGCCGAACGTGACGGATTGGCAGTTCCTGAACCTGAACTATGTGACCAAGGCGAAGATCAATCAGGATGACTGCATCAAATGCGGCCGCTGCTATGCCGCCTGCGAAGATACCAGCCATCAGGCCATCGCCATGTCTGCCGACCGCACCTTTACCGTCAAGGACGACGAATGCGTGGCCTGCAACCTGTGCGTCAACGTCTGCCCGGTGGAAAACTGCATCACCATGGTGGAACTGCCGAAAGGCACGCTGGACGAACGGACCGGACGTAAAGTGGCCGACTATGCCAACTGGACGACGCATCCTAACAACCCCGCGGTCGCCGCGGCGGAATAGCAAGATCAGCCTGCGCGGTCGTCCCATGAGGGAGGGCTGCGCAGGATGCGCAGGCTTTCGGGCCAGGGTGTGGCCTGGGCCTCGGCGCGCGTGGCAGGGCTCGGATCATCAGGGGAGGCCGGAATCAGGACTTGCGGCGGCAGGATCGCCTGTCTGGGTGCCCCCGCGTCATCGGCAGCGGCGGCAGGTTCCTGCGGATTGCCGGAGGCGCGCACGATGTCATCGCCCAAGACGGCCTCGTCATTGATGAAGGGGACACCATCCAGCTCGACGACCGTTCTGGCCCGCGTGGCGGCATGATCATGGGGTGGGTAAAGCTGTGAGGTCAGGCTTGGTGCGGTGGTGGGTGCGGGCACCGGCTGCACGGGCCGGACCGGGCTGGGGGGCTGCGGCCCCGCGACGGCGGCGGCCTGCATGCCCAACTCCAAAGGGCGCCGCGCCCGCGAAGGGGTGGGTAATACGCCAGAAATCAGAGCCATGATCAGCTCCTTCTTGTCCAGAACGCCCCCGCCGTGACCATACCAGAAACCAGCGCTGATTGCCCAAGGAAACTGTCTGGCATTCTTTGCAAGGGTCACGAACCGGCCACGATTTCGGTGCAGATTTCACATGTTCTTGTCGCGGCAGGTCTTGGCGCGGGCGGCAGGGGCGCTTAGGTCTTGGGTATGAAATATTCCATCCTTGACCTTGCCCCCATCGCCGAAGGCCAGACTGCGCAGGATGCGTTGGCCAATACGCTGGACCTTGCCCGCCACGCCGAAAGCTGGGGCTATCACCGCTATTGGCTGGCCGAACATCACAACATGCCCGGTATCGCCAGCGCGGCAACGGCGGTGGTGATCGGCCATGTCGCTGCGGGCACCAAGACCATTCGCGTCGGCGCGGGCGGCATCATGCTGCCCAATCACGCGCCATTGGTGATTGCCGAACAGTTCGGCACCTGTCTC
>CAMFLG010000091.1 GCA_945957495.1 uncultured Pseudorhodobacter sp.
GCATCACCCTCTTTCACCAGCCATTTCGCCAGCGTGCCTTCCTCCATCGTCGGAGAAAGCGCGGGCATAAGAACGTCTACTGCCATGGTTTTCCCCCCTCAGGCGTAAATATCGGTCCAAAGCTCGCTCAGCGCGGGCTCCGGGCTTTCCTTGGCGAACTCGGCCGATGCGTTCACCACTTCCTTGATCGACTTGTCGATCGCCTTCAGATCCTCGTCCGAGGCAAGGCCCGCGTTCAGCAGCAGATCGCGCACATGTTCGATGGCGTCCTTTTCGGACTTCATCTTTTCCACTTCTTCGCGGGTGCGATATTTCGCCGGGTCCGACATCGAATGCCCGCGATAGCGATAGGTCATCATTTCCAGAATGTACGGGCCTTTGCCCGCCCGGCAATGCGCTACGGCCTTGGCCCCAGCCTCTTTCACCGCCAGAACGTCCATGCCGTCCACCTGTTCGCCCGGAATGCCATAGGCCAGCCCGCGCCCGAACAGCGTGGTGGATTTGGTCGAACGCGCCTGCGAGGTGCCCATGGCGTAGTGGTTGTTTTCGATGACGAAAATGACCGGCAGGCTCCACAGCTCTGCCATGTTGTAAGTCTCGTAAACCTGGCCCTGGTTCGACGCGCCGTCGCCGAAATAGGCGAAGGTCACGTTGTCATTGCCCTTGTAACGGTCGGCAAAGGCCAGACCCGCGCCCAAGGGAACCTGCGCGCCCACAATGCCATGGCCGCCGTAGAAATGCTTCTCGCGGCTGAACATGTGCATCGAGCCGCCCTTGCCGTGGCTGTAGCCACCCGACCGCCCGGTCAGTTCGGCCATCACGCCGTTTGCTTCCATGCCGCAGGCCAGCATATGGCCGTGATCGCGGTAGCTGGTGATGCGCTTGTCACCCTCTTTGGTGCAGGCCTCCAGCCCGACCACAACCGCCTCTTGCCCGATATACAGGTGGCAGAAGCCGCCGATCAGGCCCATGCCATACAGCTGCCCGGCCTTTTCCTCGAATCGGCGGATCAGCAGCATCTCGCGGTAGAACTTCAGCAGTTCTTCCTTCGAGACGTTTGATTTCTCTGGCGCTTTTTTACCAGCCAAGGCGGCGTCCTCCCGTCACGGTTTGAAAAATAGTTCAGTATTAAACCATCTATACTGCATCGGAGAAAAAAGGGCAAACTTAATGCTGCGTGCCAGCACGCACCCTACCCATGCGCTGCAAGGGTGGGTGTCTTGCGGTAGGGTGCGTGCTCGCACGCACCGTGCAACCGCAGCATTTACCGAATGACGATCTCTTTTCGCGCTGAACCGAACGCACCCACTGCTCCAGGATGCCAGCGCGTAGGTCGGGGTTCACCCCGACTCACACTCACCGAATGACGATCTCATCCCCGCGCATATAGCCCAGAACCGACCGCACCTGCTCATCCAGCAGGTCGATGTCCAGATACTGATCCGATAGCCGGTGCGTCAGGTTCTGCATCCGCGCCAGTTCCACCTGCAACGCATCGCGCTCTTTGGTCAGTTCCACCGCTTCGGCATGAATCTGCACCCGGCGGAACACGCCGTAATCGCCCTGAATGGCGGCAAAGGTGAAATAGCCGCCCAGCGTAAACGCCAGCACCATGAAAAAGGCACCGCCAATGGCCGGACGAGATTGGGTTTGGATCATCACTGCCGCCTTACCGTCCACCCCTCATGGGCCGGGGATGGTTCGTCCGTCTACACTGCCACAGCGAAAGCGGTTTGTGAATCGGAAAAATGACAGGTGGATGCGCAAGTTACGCGCAAAGCTTCACTCCGCCCCGAAGGCAATCGGAAATGCGCCGTCAAACTGCATGTCGGTATCAAAACGCGCCGTAAAGTCCTGACAGGACTTGCCCTCCCACATCACCGGGCACAGCCGCGCCGTGATCGTGCCGGTGACATGGCCGTAATTCTGATCCTCGGCCGACGGCACCAGCGATGTGATGCTCAGGCTGGCCTTGTGCCCTTCCGAACTCAACCGCGGCCCCATGTCATCCGATCCCAGCGTGATCACCACCGTCACCGGCCCGCTGGCCTGACCCAGCCGCAACGTGTCGCCAAAGCCCGCCGTCACACGCAGCCCCATGCGGGTGGATTGCGGATCGCCGGGGGTGTAGCCGGTCAGATGAAAATCCACCGGCCCCCAAGGATCACCGGCCCAGACAGAGGCATCCAGCGCCCCGATGGAAAAATCATAGGTCTGCCAGGCAATGGCCTTGCTGCCCAGCTTGCCCGTCACATCGCCCAACAGCCAGGGCCAGCCCTCGGGCGGCTGCATGTCAACCTCTTGCGCCCCGGCCAGCGGGGCAAGGGCGGCCCAGACCGCAAAGATCAGGGCCGCCCCACGCATCAGGCTTTGCCCTTGTAGATTTCGACCAGCTTGCCCAGCATCGCCAGCGCATCCTCGCGCGACCGCTGGAACGAGTTGCGCCCGATGATCGACCCGTTGCCGCCGCCGTCGCGGATGGCGCGCGCATCGTCATAAACCGCATCCGCGCCCTTGGCCGCACCGCCCGAGAACACGATGATCCGCCGCCCGGCGAAAGAGGCGTCAACGCAATGCTTCACGCGTGCAGCCTGGGTGGCAATGTCGATCTTCTCTTTCTCATAAACCTTCTTTGCCTCACCCAGCATCAGATGGTCGGTCGAAAGCTTGATCTTGATGATATGCGCGCCCAGCAGGGCTGCGATATGCGCGGCATAGGCCGCCACATCAATCGCCGTCTCGCCGTCCTTGGTGATCGCCTCACCACGCGGATAAGACCAGATCACCGTCGCCACGCCCTTGGCCGCAGCCTCGCGGCGCATCTCGACAATCTCTTCAAACATGTCCAGCGCCATATCCGACCCCGGATAGATCGTGAACCCAATCGCCGAACAGCCCAGCCGCAGCGCGTCATCGACGCTTGCCGTCACCGCCTGATTCTTGCCCGCCGTATCGCTCATCAGCGAGTTGGCCGAGTTCACCTTCAAAATCGTCGGGATTTGCCCGGCGAACGTATCTGCACCCGCCTCCAACGGCCCCAAGGGTGCCGCATAGGCGTTCAGCCCCGCATCAATCGCCAGCTGGTAATGGTAATGCGGGTCATAGCCCGCCGGATTGGGCGCAAAGCTGCGCGCAGGCCCATGCTCAAAGCCCTGATCCACCGGCAGAATGATCATCTTGCCGGTGCCGCCCAGCTTGCCCGCCATCAGCATCCGGCACAGATTGGCCTTCACACCGGGGGTTTCGCCTTCGTAATTGGCAAGGATTTTCTGAACAATTCTGGTCGCGCGCATCTGGGGACTCCCTTCGGTGAAAAGCTTGCCTCGGTCGTAGAAAGCTTCGCCCTTGGGTGCAATATTGGTTACGCTAACACCACTTGACTAGGGGTAATTCTGGCTGCGCTTGTGACAAATGCCGTCATAAGCGGCGCGACCAGTGCTGCGCGCCTCACGCCCGGGCGAAAGGGCAGGGGCAGGCCACATGCCCGCCCCAAACCGCCCGCCTTACGGCAGAACGCCCTGATTGGTATAGCATTCCTCGATCTTGGTCACGACCGCCGCCGACCCTTTCAGCGCCCAGTTGATCGGCTCTGATCCGTTGATCTGCGTGGTCAACCGGCTGCCTTGCTTCAGACGCGCGATAAAGCTGTCGTCCAGCCCGGCCTCGCCCGCGCCTTCGGGGGTAAAGCCGAACTGCGCGTCCACCACATAGCCGTCCACCACCAGCACACCGCCGTCAAAGCCTTCGGTCTGGTCGGCAGGCACCCGCAATTCCCAACCATAGTCCTTCTTCTGCAAGATCAGGAAACCGCTCGGCTGTTCGATCGACGCCGCACAGCCCATGAAATTCGGGCCAGAGTTCAGCGAAGACACCTCCCAGCCGCGCACGTCTGCATAGGGCGCCATCTCCATATCGGCGGTGTTGATGATGCCACCCTCTGCCGTGGCGGCGTCAACGGGCTCTGCGCCCGCGTTCATGCCCGGATCATCGGCAAAGGCCTGACAGCTGAACTGCTCGACCCCCACGAACAGCGTCGGTTCTTCGCCCTCGGGCCAGAACTGCAGCTCATGTTCCTCGTTGACCCAGGCGCCCTGCCCATCGGGCACAAGATCGGCGCTGTAATTGCCGTCAAACCGGCCCGTGCCGGATTCAGGATAGGTGGTGACGACGATGCCAAGATCGCCGCCACATTGGTAAAGCAATTCGGTTTCGGCCTGCGCGGCCCCGGCCGCTGCCGTCAGCGCCAGAACAGGAAGCAGAGTACGGATAAAACGGTTGTGCATGATTGCCCGATGATAAGGGGTGAAGATAGGATTTCAGGCCGCATCAAGTCCCCGGAAAACCGGGTAGGGCAGGGTTGCAACATCGGCCTGACCCTCCTGTGTGACGCGACCGCTGCGGACTATTCCGCATCACCATTGCGTGATCAAGTGCAATGATACATTTGTCCAACCAAGACACGTCCCTGCCGAAATTTTCAGCAAATGTGCTTTGTCTGCGGCCCCTTGACCCCTGCGCAAGGCAGGATAACCTTGCCACAAATGGCGGTCTTGCGCCTTCCTCTGCCAAAGCCGTCCCTTCATCCCGTACCGGAGAAAACATGCCCAAATCCGCCTTGTCCCTGCTGGCCCTGACCGCCATCGCCAGCCTGTCCCTCACCGTCCCCGCACTGGCAGGAGAGCGGGAGTTGGATGTCGTCAATGGCTGGCGCATTGTCCTCAACCGCAATGCCGACAACAGCTTCAACCGCTGCCTCGTCGAATCAACCCAGAAGGGCAAGATGCTGCGCGTCGCAAGCAATGGTCAAAGCATGGATTTCAGCCTGTCGGTCCCCGCCTCGGGCCACAAAAGCGGCCAAGACGGCACCATCGGCTTCAACGGCAATCAGCCGGAGTTCTTCAACTTTTCCTCCGACAAATCCCGGGCCTGGACCAAGCTGGATTGGGACATGGAGCAGTTCATGGAAACCGCCCGCACGGTAGAGGTCGGCGTTGGCAATGTGCAGATGCAATGGAAACTCGCCGGTTTCCAGAACGCAATCATCAGCATGACCGATTGCGTCAATCAATACGGCGGCATGATTCAGAACTGACCGCCTGATAGGTGATCCCGCTGGCAGATACCCTCTGCCAGCGGGCAAACTTCATCGAAACCTCAACCGAGGGCCGCAACCCCCGGCAATTCCTTGCCTTCCATCCATTCCAGAAACGCGCCGCCCGCGGTTGAGATAAAGGTGAAGTCCCGTGCCGCCCCGGCCTGATTAAGCGCCGCCACCGTATCGCCACCGCCTGCCACCGATACCAGCTTGCCCTCGCGGGTCAGCCCGGCTGCAACCCGGGCGGCGGCAAAGGTCGCGGCGTTGAACGGCTCAATCTCGAACGCGCCCAACGGCCCGTTCCAGATCAGCGTCTTGCACCCGGCAAAGACCTTGCTCAACTCCGCCACCGTTTTCGGCCCGGCATCCAGAATCATCGCATCCGCCGGGCATTGCCCCACCGGAACCGTCTCATTCGCGGCCCCCGCCTTGAACTCACGCGCCACCACCACATCCACCGGCAGGTGAATGGTGCAGCCCGCCGCCTTGGCCTTGGCCAGAATCTCCAGCGCCGTCGCCGCCATGTCGCGTTCGGCCAGCGATTTGCCCACCTCAACGCCCTGCGCCACAAGGAAGGTGTTGGCCATGCCCCCGCCGATCACCAGATGATCAACCTTGCCAACCAGATTGCCCAGAAGATCCAGCTTGGTCGAAACCTTGGCCCCGCCCACCACGGCCACAACCGGGCGCACCGGGTTGCCCAAAGCCGCCTCCAGCGCGCGCAACTCTGCCTCCATCAGCCGCCCCGCCGCCGAGGGCAGCAGATGCGCCAACCCGGCGGTCGAGGCATGCGCCCGATGCGCCGCCGAAAACGCATCATTCACAAACACATCGCCCAGTTCCGCCATCGCCGCCGCCAGCGCCGGATCGTTCTTTTCCTCGCCCGCGTGGAACCGGGTGTTTTCCAGCAAAACCACATCGCCTTGCCCGGCACCGGCAATCGCCGCCTTGGCCACATCGCCCACGCAGTCCGGCGCGAACACAACCTTGCGCCCCAGCGCGGCCTCAAGCGCGGCCTTCACATGGCCCAGGCTCATCTCGGGCACCACCTTGCCCTTGGGCCGGTCAAAATGCGCCAGCAGCACCACTTTCGCCCCGCGCGCGATCAAATCCTCGACCGTGGGCACGATCTTTTCGATCCGGGTGGCGTCGGTGACATGGCCACCCTCCATCGGCACGTTGATATCCACGCGGGTCAGCACGACTTTCCCCGCCAGACCCACATCGTCAATCGTTTTCCAGGCCATCTGTGCCTCCCTGCATTTGCTGTGAAACTGTTTCCGCCGAAACCCCCCGCGCGTCAACTGTCGGCTTGCCGCAGCGGCAGGTCACGCGGTTTTGTGCCTTCCAAACAGGCGGCCGTGAGGTTTTGCTTTTCCTTCCGGCCTGCGGCGGGTAGGTTCCGCGCCGGAATGAAACAAGGATCATCAGGCCATGGCCGAAATCAAAGACCCGGAAAACACCCTCATCATCACCCTCAAGGGCGGCGAAGTCGTCATCGAACTGCTGCCAGAGATTGCGCCGAAACATGTCGAGCGCATGAAGCTTCTGGCCCGCGCCAAATCCTATGACAACGTCTGCTTTCACCGCGTGATCGACGGTTTCATGGCGCAGACCGGCGATGTCGCCAACGGCAACATGGAAGACAACTTCAACCTGCGTCGCGCAGGCACGGGCGGCTCTGATCTTCCCGATCTTCCGGCCGAATTTTCCGGCATCCCGCATGACCGTGGCACCATTGGTGCGGCGCGGTCGTCGAACCCGAATTCGGCCAACAGCCAGTTCTTCATCAATTTCAACGACAACCATTTCCTCAACCGTCAATACACCGTCTATGGCCGGGTGATTTCGGGCATGGAACATGTCGATGCCATCACCCGTGGCGAGCCGCCAGCCTCGCCCGACCGCATGATCACCGTCCGGGTGGCCGCCGATGTTCAATAAAGCCTTCTTCGCCGCGCTGATCCTCGCCGCAGCCCCCGTCTTTGCCCCCGCTGCATTCGCAGAAGGCGACGGCCCCGGCCCGAACCTTGTGATCGAGGTTGCCGGTGCCGCCAATGGCGAGATCGTCATTGATCTGGACACGCTGCATGCCCCGAAACATGTGGCGCAAATCGTGGCTCTGGCCAAATCCGGCGCCTATGACGGCGTGGTGTTCCACCGCGTGATCGACGGCTTCATGGCGCAGACCGGCGACGTGCAATACGGCAAATCCGGCGGCGATCTGTCGGGCGCAGGCATGGGCGGCTCGGATATGCCGAACATCCCCGCCGAATTTTCCGACGTGCCCTTCGCGCGTGGCACCGTCGGCATGGCCCGTTCGCAAGACCCGGATTCCGCCAACAGCCAGTTCTTTATCATGTTCGCGCCGGGTGATTTCCTGAACGGTCAGTACACCGTTATCGGGCAGGTCATCAAAGGCATGGACGTGGTTGACGCGATCCAGCGCGGCGAGCCTCCGGCCACCCCGGACGTGATGGTGAAAGTCACGGTGCAGGAATAACGAAAAGGCCGGGGCAAACCCCCGGCCTTTTGCTTAACCCGTAAGTTGGGCAATATTGCCCACCTTACGCCAAAACCACCAGGGCATGCCGTTTCTTGCCTGCCGTCAGCTTCATCGGCGCGGCCAGTTCCGATGCGCCAATCCGCATCCCGGCATCCACCACCACCTCGTCATTGATGCGCGCGCCGCCCTCCAGGATCAGCCGCTTGGCATCCTTGCCCGATGCAGCAAGCCCCGCCCGCACGAACAGTTGCACAATGCCAAAGCCCTCGGCCAATTCCTCCGGCGACAGTTTCAGCGTCGGCAGATCCTCTCCCACGCCGCCCTGTTCAAACACCTGCCGCGCCGTGGCCTCTGCCGCCGCCGCGGCCTCCGCCCCGTGCAGCAGGGTGGTGACTTCATTGGCCAGCACGATCTTGGCCGCGTTGATCTCTGATCCCGCCAAGGCTCCCAGCCGCTCGCATTCCTCGATCGGCAATTCGGTGTAAAGCTTCAGGAACCGCCCCACATCGGCGTCGGTGGTGTTGCGCCAGTATTGCCAGAACTCATAGGGCGAATACATGTCGCCATTCAGCCAGACCGCACCGTTCTGGCTTTTGCCCATCTTCTTGCCGTCGCTGGTGGTCAAAAGATGCGAGGTCAGCCCGTACACCTCATGGTCCACCACCCGCCGCGTCAGATCCACACCGTTGACGATATTGCCCCACTGATCTGATCCGCCCATCTGCACCAGACAGCCATATCGGCGGTTCAGTTCCAGAAAGTCATAGGCCTGCAAGATCATGTAGTTGAACTCAAGGAACGACAGGCTTTGCTCCCGATCCAGCCGCGATTTCACGGATTCGAAGGACAGCATCCGGTTGACCGAGAAATACCGCCCGATGTCGCGCAGAAAGCTCAGGTAGTTCAGATCATCCAGCCATTCGGCATTGTTGACCATCACCGCATCGGTCGCGCCATCGCCAAAGGTGACATAGGGCGAAAACGCCCGTTTGATGCCCGCGATATTGTCATCAATCTGCGCATTGGTCAGCAAGGGCCGCTCATCGGCGCGGAACGACGGATCACCCACCTTGGTCGTGCCGCCCCCCATCAGAACAATCGGCTTGCCGCCGCATTTCTGCAACCAGCGCAGCATCATGATCTGGATCAGGCTGCCCACATGCAACGACTTCGCCGTCGCGTCAAAGCCGATATAGCCCGGAACCACCCCCTTGGCCAAAGCCTCGTCAAGCGCCTGATAATCCGTGCAATCGGCCAGATAGCCGCGGGTCATCATCACGCGCATGAAATCAGATTTCGGATGGTAGGTCATGGCACACTCATGCTTAAAGGGTGCGCAGGGTATAACGAGGGCAGGGGCCAAGGGGAAGATGGCGAAACGCGGGCCAACTTGGGTTTTGGGCACGATGTCGGGCACATCGCTGGACGGGGTGGACGCGGCCATGCTGCGCACCGATGGCCATGCCATCCTTGAATTCGGCCCGCACGCCTACCGCCCCTACACGACCGCCGAACAGGCGACCATCCGCGCCGCCTTCGGCCAATGGCCGGGCGACCCACAGGTCGCCGCCGCCGCCGAAGTGGTGGAAACCGCACATGCCGAACTGCTGACCCGCTTTTCCGGGGCAGAGTTGATCGGCTTTCACGGCCAGACCCTTGCCCATGATCCCGCGCACCGCCGCACGCATCAGGCAGGCAACGGCGCGTTGCTGGCGGAACTTTTGAAAACCCCGGTGGTCTGGGATTTCCGCTCCAGCGATGTCGAAATGGGCGGGCAGGGCGCGCCCCTGGCCCCCTTCTACC
>CAMFLG010000092.1 GCA_945957495.1 uncultured Pseudorhodobacter sp.
ATCCTGCGCATCATCGCCGAGGTGACGCGTATGGGTCGAGCCTCGACCAGCCTTTGCCTTCGAATGCAGCGCGAGGAAGAGGTCTACGCCACCTGTACCCTTGTCGATGTATTCATGGACCCCGCGACCCGCGCCAGCTGCCCTATCCCCGCATCAATTCGGCTGGCCCTGACCGTTTGAGCCCAGAAAAGATTAGGCGGTGCCGTGCTGGTCGCCGTCTGCGCTATCGCGGCAAGGGCGGATGCGGGCGCTTTCACCCGCGCCCGGCTGTGGCATGTAGATAACGGCCAATTCAAGGCCTTCGGTGTGCAGGTCAAGTAGCCTCTGCGAGCGCCCAACGGGGTGACGTCCTTGCTATGGGCCAAGCATCTGAGGGGGCGGATTTCAGGTGCAAGTTCGCGGCGGAGGAATGACCTAAGGCGGTGGCGTGTTACCCAGCTTCCGCGTCAAATCGCGCGACAGATCCATCAGGGACTTGGCAATGGAGTCCTGCACCTCGGGCGTGACGCGATGCGAAGGAACTGCCACGGCGATAGCGCCTATCGCGGATTGGTCGGGGCCGAAAATCGGTGCGGCAAAGCCGCAAACCTCTGCTTCGAATGAATTCTCAATCTTTGCATATCCAAGTAGCCGCGCCTCGTTCATCGCGGCCATCACCTCTGCTTTGCTTTTCATGGTGGTCGTTGTGAAGGCGGTCAGGGGCTGGGTCAGCGCGCGTGTCACCAGTTCGGGCGCCGCGAAGGCCAGAAAGGCCAGGCCAGAGGCGGTTGCGTGGAATGGCAACGTTTCGGTCCCGCGCATCGACACCCGGCTGGCCTTCTTGCTTTCGGTCGTTGCGATTACGGCAAGGGCATTATTGCTGTA
The DNA here is from genome assembly GCA_945957495.1 of uncultured Pseudorhodobacter sp. GTDB lineage: Bacteria > Pseudomonadota > Alphaproteobacteria > Rhodobacterales > Rhodobacteraceae > Cypionkella. The sequence continues at coordinate 865 of CAMFLG010000092.1, forward strand.
AAGGGAGCAGTGCGTCGTCTCTCCGGTCAGTTCAGACAGGGTATCCAGCATCGGTTGCACGACGGCAACGACTGGAAATGTCGCCTCTCGCCGTCGCGCCAGATGCAGTACAGCAGGGCCAAGGCGATAGCGTTTCGTGCTGGTGTTCTGTTCCACAAGGCCCGCATCACCAAGTGTCTTAAGAAGGCGATGTACCGTTGCCTTGTCATGCCCTGACAGGCGCGCAACGTCAGAAAGACCGATCTCGGGCAGTGATTCCGAGAACAGATCCAACAGCGAAAGTGCGCGTTTTACCGCTATGGTCATGGATTCCCTACTTATTTAACGCGTTAAGAAATTTATCAGCGCGGTGGCCCCGCATAGTTGACAGAAAGGTCGATTCGATCCACTCTATTTAAACCACTGGTTTACACAGTGAACCATACAAGCGGGGAAAATGAAATGGCAAAAGTGATCCGGCGCGCGATCCTTCGCGGCGCGGTACTTGGAGGGGTGGCTGCGGCCACGCTGATGGCGGGCTCGTTCGCGGCCTGGGCTGAGAATGCCAAAGTGCGTTTCGCCTATCTGGTCGCAGACTCGATGCTGCCTGCGCTGTATGCGCAGGATAAGGGTTACTTTGCGGCGGCAGGGATCGACCCGGAATTCATTCCTGTGCAGGGTGGTCCGGCTGTGGTCGCAGCAATCGCATCGGGTGAGGCGGATGTGGGATATGCCGCCTTGGTTCCCCCGATCAATGGGCGCCTGAATGGCGTGCCGCTGAAGATATTCCTGCAACTGGGGAAGGAGTCCGAGCCGGATCACAAATATACCTGGCTGGTCGCCTCAGGTGCCTCTGGGATCAAAGATCTGGCGGGTCTCAAGGGCAAGAAGATCGCCTTCAATGCCAATGGTGGATTGTGCGAACTGGCTTGGCGTGACCATCTCGCCTCTGTCAGTCTGACGATTGATGATGTTCTACCGGTGGTTCTGCCCTTCCCGGAACAGGAGGCGGCGTTGGAGCAGGGCAATATCGACGCCACTTGCACGATCAACCCCTTCTATTCCTCGATGGGCACGAATGCGGCGCTGGGCGCGGTGACGCTGGCGGCCGGAACTTTGGCGGACCTGACGACGCCTTTGGCCAATGACGGGCTGTTTGCAACGGAAGACTGGCTGGCGGCCAATCCTGCTGTTCCGGCGGAAATTGCCCAAGTCATGGACAAGGCGCGCAAAGAGTTGATGGCCGACCCTGCCGCGCTGCAAGCGGCGGCCGTCAAGTTTCTGGAACTGACGCCCGAGGCCGCGAAGGCCTTTACCTTGCCGACGACGGAAGGCGGCATGACGCTTACCGCCGCGGATGTGCAGCGGCTTCTGGATGCCATGGTTCGCACGGGTATGCAGCCCGGCCCGCTGAACGGTGCCGATTTCGTGCTTGAGACCAAATACTGAAACGCTATGGGCGGGCCGTTGTGGCCCGCCTTTCTTCCATTCGGGGGCCGCGATGACCGGAATACTGACGGCCAGCTCTGTTGGCAAAAGCTATGGCACCGGCACCGCTCGGATGGCGATCATCGACGGGCTGGAACTGTCGATTGCCAAAGGTGAGTTTGTGTCCCTGGTCGGCCCTTCGGGCTGTGGCAAGACCACCTTACTGATGTGCCTGTCGGGGCTGCTGACGCCTTCGGTCGGCGAGGTTCGGTTCAAAGGCCAAACTGTCAGCGCGCCGCCCATCGGGTTGTCCGTGGTCTTTCAGGATTACTCGCGCAGTCTGTTGCCGTGGAAAACCAACTTGGACAATGTTCTGTTCGGAATGCGCCGTCTGTCGATGGCCGCTGCCGACAAAAAGGCCCGCGCCGCCGAAATCATCGCGGCGGTGGGGCTGTCCGGGTTTGAAAATCATCATCCCTGGCAAGTCTCTGGCGGGATGCAGCAAAGGGTGGCAATTGCGCGCGGTATTGCCTCGCAGTCGGAACTGCTGCTTTTGGACGAGCCTTTGGCCGCCGTCGATGCCCAGACCCGGGCTGACATGCAGGATCTTCTGCTGGATCTGGCCAAGCGGTTTAACCAGACCTGTGTGCTGGTGACACATGACGTCGAAGAGGCGGTCTATATGGCCGACCGGGTTCTGGTGCTGGGGCCAAGACCAACGCGCGTGGTGCGTGAGATTGTGGTCGATCTGCCCAAGCCGCGCGACCAGATCGCAACACGCGAAGCCCCGGCTTTCCTGCACGCCCGGCATGAGGTGATGGCGCTGATCCGTGGCATGCGTGCGGGGCAGAATCTGTCATGACAATCGCCCGATATGCCGAAAAACTGCGGGTGCCGATCTGTATCGTCCTAGTGATGGGCAGTTGGCAACTGATCTATGTGCTTGGCATGGTGCCTGCGAAATACTTCCCCTCCATCTTTGCGATCGCTGTGGCCTTCTGGCAGATGCTGACCGATGGTGCGGTGATCTCGGCTTGGGCCACAACATTCCTGCGGGCGCTGATCGGTCTGGTCGGGGCAGCTTTGCTGGGGATTGCACTGGCCATCATCTCGGATCTGTCGCCGGTCATGGCGCGCGGGATCCGCTATGTCTCGGATGTCCTGCAACCCATTCCGCCCGCTGCCTTCGTGCCGATGGCGGTGTTTATGCTGGGGTTGGGGCCAAAGCTTTACGCCTTTGTGATCATCCTCGTCACCGTCTGGCCACCCTATCTGAACGGGGTTTCCGGGCTTGCCAGCGTGGGGGCGGTGCAACTGAATACCGGGCGGATGTTCGGGCTGACCAACTGGGGTCTGCTCTGGCGGGTCAAATTGCCCGCCGCCATGCCCGAGGTATTTGCCGGCATCCGCTATGCCGCGACCATCAGCCTGATCGCGGTGATCGTGTCCGAGATGCTGGCCGGGCGCGACGGCATCGGGTTCATGATCTTCAAGAAGGCCTTCGCGCTGCGCACGGCCGAGGTGTTTGGTCTGATGTTCCTGGTCGGCTTCAACGGGGTTCTGCTGAACGGACTGGTGAACCTGCTGAGGCGCGGTGTGACTGGCTGGCACATCCGCATGATGGAGCGGCACGAATGAAGCGCGAAACACGCATCGCCCTGCTGGGGCTTCTGGTGCCGCTGGCGATTGTCGTGCTGTGGCAGATCGCGGCCCTGATGCAGAAGACACCGCTTTTCCCTGGCCCGGGCAAGGTGGTGCTGGCGATCTGGGCCAATTACCCGGTGATCCTGCGAGAACTGGGCATCACGCTTCTGCGGGCGGCCATGGGCTTTGCCATCGCCGCCATCACCATGATCCCGCTGGGGATTTTTCTTGGCCGCATCCGGCTGATCGGCCGGGTGCTGGAGCCATTGATGGACATGCTGGCTACCCTGCCGCCGCCCGCTATCATCCCGCTGGTGATGCTGTTCGCCGGCACCGGCGACTGGGCCAAGATCGTGATCATCGCCTATGCCGCCGCGGTGCCCTTGCTGATGAACACCTACGAGGCGTCCCACACGATCCACCCGATGCTGTCCAAAGTCGCGCGGTCACTGCACCTGTCGCGTCTGGAAACGATGCGGCTGATCGACTGGCCGTCGTCACTGCCCATGATCGCCACCGGGGCGCGTCTGGCGATTGCGTCTTCGCTTCTGGTGTCTGTTACCTCGGAAATGCTGCTCTCCACCAACGGCATCGGCACCTATCTGCAACGCAGCCAGGAGAATTTCAGGATCGACGCCGGTTTGGCCGGGATCGCCTTCATCTCACTGGCGGGTGTTCTGATCAATGCGGGTGTGTTCCGGTTGGAAAAGCGATGGTTGTTCTGGCACTACCGTGACCAAAGGCAGTCGGAGTAAGCCATGGCCCGCAACGTCCTTTTCATCATGTGCGATCAACTGCGCGTTGACTATCTGTCCTGCTATGGCCACCCGCACCTGCACACGCCCAACATCGACGCATTGGCCGCCCGCGGTGTGCGCTTTACCCAGGCTTTCGTGCAATCCACCATCTGTGGCCCATCGCGTATGTGCGCCTATACGGGTCGATACATGCGCAGCCACGGTTCCACCCAGAACGGGGTGCCGTTGAAAGTGGGCGAGGTGACACTTGGCGATCATCTGAAAAAGCTGGATGTGCGCGCGGTGTTGGTCGGCAAGACCCATATGATTGCCGACATCGAGGGCATGAAGCGTCTGGGCATCGACCCCGATGGCGTGATTGGGGTTCATATCAGCGAATGTGGTTTTGAACCCTTTGAGCGGGATGACGGCCTGCATCCGGATGGCGCCTATTCTCCCGACCCTGCCTATGACCGCTTCTTGCGCCAGCAGGGCTACACTGCGGACAATCCTTGGCAGGAACTGGCCAATTCTGGTCAGGCGGCCGATGGCGCGCTGCAAAGCGGTTGGCTCTATTCCCACGCCGACAAGCCTGCGCGCGTCGCTGAAGACGACTCCGAGACACCCTATATGACTCGCCGTGCCATGGAATTCATGCGCGACGCCAAGGCGGACGGCAGATCTTGGTGCCTGCATCTGTCCTATATCAAACCGCACTGGCCTTATATCGTCCCTGCGCCCTATCACACAGCCTACGGCCCACAGGATGTGCTGCCGGCGGTGCGCGATGACGGCGAACGGCAAAACCCGCATCCTATTCTGCGGGCGTTTCAGGAAGAGCGTTACTCGACGGTCTTCAATCGTGCGGGCGCGAGGGAGACTGTTATTCCGGCCTATATGGGCCTTATCAAGCAGATAGACGATCAACTGGGGCTACTCTTTGCCTTCATGGAAGCCGAAGGGTTGCGCGATGACACCATGGTCGTCTTCACCTCGGATCATGGCGATTATCTGGGCGACCACTGGCTTGGTGAAAAGTACCTTTTCCATGACCAATCGGTGCGGGTGCCGCTGATCATCGCCGACCCCTCAGCGCAGGCCGATGTGACGCGCGGCACGGTGTCAGACGCCTTGGTCGAGATGATCGACATGGCGCCCACATTTGTCGAGGCCTTTGGCGGCGAACCTGCACCGCATATTCTGGAAGGCCGTTCGCTTTTGCCGCTGTTGCACGGCCAAGCCCCGGAATGGCGCAGGGTGGTTATCAGCGAATATGATTATGCCTTTGATCTGGCACGGATAAAACTGGCTGTTCCTGTCGCCGAGGCCCGGCTGTACATGGTCTATGACGGTCGCTTCAAATACATTCATGCCGATGGTTTTGCCCCGATGCTTTATGATCTGGCCATCGACCCGCACGAATTTTGCGACCTTGGCAGCGATCCTGCCCACGGCGCCACCCGCGCCCGGCTTTACGAGGCCTTGGCGAAGTGGAGCCGCACGACCCGGACCCAGACCACGGTTTCGGATGCCGCGATCACGGCAAACGACAAGGCCGCCATGGCCTATGACCTCAACCTCGAGGCTGGCATTCTGATCGGCTATTGGGACGAGGCCGAGTTGATCGAGGAACAGGCAAAGCGCGCCAACTACAAGCAATAAGTCTGGTGACAAGCTTGCCCGCCATCAGCAGCATACCGAACCCTAAGATCAAATTGCTAAGTACTGGTGCCGCTGAAGAGACTCGAACTCCCGACCCCATCATTACGAATGACGTGCTCTACCAGCTGAGCTACAGCGGCACTTTCTGGTGAGGCTCCTACTATGGTCACCCAAAACCGAAGTCAACCCCCGCAGATGACCGCGTTTGGACTTTGCCTTGACCTGCGGCACGCAAGATCAGGTCAGCTTTCTTCCGCAACCATTTCGATCGCCCCCGCAGGGGCATTCGGCGGTGCAGATGCCGCAGCCTTTGCAATAGTCCAGATTGATCGAGAACCAATTGTCCGTGCCAAGCTTGATCACCGCGCTATCGGGGCAGACGCCATAGCAGTCGCCGCATTCAAAGCCGTTGCCACAAACCTGACCCGGCCAGTGTTTGCATCCTGCGCTGTCTCAACCGTCCACTACGAATTGGCCGCGGTTCCCAATTGCAGCGCGTTCTGGCCAAGGGCCATCAGCGCATTGGCGGGCGCCCGCAGCGGTTCGACAGGCCGCGCGGCAAGGAGTGCGGCCTCTGCTGGTGGCACGCCCAAAAGGCGCAGCAGGGCTGCGATTGTGACCGGGATGTCAAAGGCTGTGCCCTCGACCTGATGCTGCATCGCCATGGCCATGCCCCATGAGACGAGCCCCAGCGCAAGCGGAACTGGCATCGCGATAAAGCGCCCGGTCTTGACACCACACTCCAGCAGGGCGGCGCCGACCTCTTGCACAAGGTCCAGAGGCTCTGGTTTGGAAAGGCCAACCTGCGCCGAGAATTGCGCAACCAACGGGTAGTCCCGCGCTGCCATCAGGAAAAGTCCGAGGCCGGTCGCACAGGCAACGGCCGGATCGGAAATCGGCGCGATCCGGCCCAGGATCAACTGGATGACTTCGTCGGCCAAAGTCTGATCCGCAGCCTCCAACAGATCTGGGATCCCTTGGAAATGGTTATAGAACGTACCGCGCGACACATTCGCCTCGCGCGCGACATCGTCGATCAGGGACGGGCCGATGCCCCGCCTGGCCACGACCAGAATCGCCGCCCGGATCAGGCGCTGTCGCGTGCGGTCGCTGCGACGGGCGCCGACCAAGCTGCGATGGTCCGGACTTGGCCTTTGGGTCATGACACCTTGGCCTCTGGCGCGCGCACGCCGAAGACGACGCAGTATAGCGCCGGAACAAAGATCAGCGTGACCAGCGTTCCGATGATGATGCCACCCATCATCGCATAGGCCATCGGCCCCCAGAACACCTGCCGCGAGATCGGAATCAGCGCGAGGCTGGCCGCAGCCGCCGTCAGCAGGATCGGGCGTGCCCGGCTGTCAGAGGCCTCAAAAACCGCCGTCCAGCGGTCGCGTCCCCTATGCAGCAATTCCTGAATTTCATGCACAAGGATGATCGAGTTCCGGATCAGGATACCGACCAGCGCCAGCACCCCAAGGATTGCCACAAACCCAAGTGGCGCGCCCGAGGCCAGCAGCGCCGCCACAACCCCGATCAGGCCAAGCGGGGCGGCGGCCAGCACGATCGCCATCAGCCGAAAGCTTTGCATCTGGATCATCACCAACAGCAGCATGATCAGGATCATGATGGGGACGACCGCGATGATCGGTTGCTGGCTAAGCGCGCTTTCTTCGACCGAGCCGCCCACATCAACATGATACCCGGCGGGTAAGGTGGCGGAAAAGGCGGCCACAGCGGGTGCGAGGTCTGAAACCAACGTCGCGGGTTGATCCTTGTTGGCAATCGCGGCCTTGATGGTCAGCGTCGGCACCCGGTTGCGCTGCATCACCAGCGGCTGTTCGGTGTCCCATTCCAATGTTGCAAAGGACAACAGCGGAATGGCCACGCCGGCCTGAGTTCCCAATTGCAGGTTGCGCAGAGTGTCGATGTCGCTGCGGTCGGCATCCGTGCCGCGTCCGATGACATCAATCAAGGTGCGGCCATCGCGCAGTTCCGTCACCTGAATGCCGTCGTAAAGCCCGTAAAGTGCCTGCGCGACGTCGGTTTGGGTCAGGCCAAGCTGACGCAGCTTTTCCTGATCCAGCACGACGCGCACGACGCGGTTTGGTTCGTTCCAGTTCAGCGTGATGTTGCTTAGCCGGGGATCCGTCGCAAGCACCGCCGCAAGGTCAAGCGCATGGTCGCGCACCTTGGCCGGATCTGGCCCCGACAGCCGGTATTGCACCGGCTTGCCGACCGGCGGCCCAAGCTCCAGCAGTTTGGCAAATACCTCGACGCCGGGAAGCTCGCTTTGCGCAAAGGCCGCGATGGCCGTGCGCAAGCGGTCACGCGCTTCAAGGTCTGGGGTCATGATGACCAACTGACCGCTGGAAGGTGTGGGCGTTGTCGCATCCACCGTCAGGATAAAGCGCGGTGCCGGGCGGCCAACATAGGTGGACCAATAGCTTGCATCGGTCTGGGTGCCCAACCAATCATCGAATTTGGCCATGACCGCATCGGTCGAGGCAAAGGCCGCGTTCTGCCGCAGGGCAACGTCAACCACGATCTCGGGGCGGTCCGAGGTGGGGAAGAACTGCTGTTCAACAAAGCGCATCCCAAAGAGCGAGGCTGCGAAGGCCAGACCTGTCAGCCCGACGGTCAGCCATTTATGCACCATCGCGGCGCGCAACAGCCTATGGAAACCACGCCGCAAACGGCCCGGTGTTGCATCGTGATGCGGCAAGGCGCGCGGCAGAAAGGTTGTGCCCAGTATGGGCGCAAACAGCACAGCAACGACCCAGGACAGCAGCAACGAGACGGCGATCACATAGAACAGCGACCGGGTGTATTCCCCCGCCGACGAAGAGTTCAGCCCGATCGGGATAAAGCCTGCCACTGTGACAAGCGTGCCCGACAACATCGGAAAGGCAATCGCCGTCCAGGCATAAGAGGCGGCCTTGTCCAGCGACTCGCCGACTTCCAGCCGCGAGATCATGGTTTCAATCGCGATCATCGCATCATCGACCAACAGCCCCAGCGCGATGATCAGGGCGCCCAGCGACACGCGCTGCAGCGTTATTCCCATCATGTCCAGCAC
>CAMFLG010000093.1 GCA_945957495.1 uncultured Pseudorhodobacter sp.
ATATGGCTGAGGTCGAGCATGATTTTCAGCTCGTTACAGGCCAGAACAAGGCGTTTGCCCGCCTCTGTCAGGCCATCGCCGGTGTCGGGGCTGGACGGAAAGGCGAAGGGCACGCCGTTGCCAAAGATGGTCGGGCGCGACCAGACCGGACCGATCGAACGCAGGCCCATGGCGTGAAAGGCGTGAAGGTTATCAAGGCTGGCGTCAATCGCCTCGGCCCCTTCCATATGCATGATGCCGGCGATGACGCCTTTGGCCATGCAGTCGCGGATTTCTGCCACCGTGCGGCAGACCTTGAAGGCGCCGTTGCTGGCGCGTTCCATCCAGAGCAGGTGCGAGGCCATCGAGAAGGCGACGGGCAGCGCGGTTTCAACCGGGATCAGATCGCCCAAGGGCAGGCTGAAGGGCGGGTTTTCCATCGCGTCCATGTAGTCGGGGGCGTCGTGCGACACCGGCGACGGGATGTAGATGGCGAAGAACCCCGCCGCAAAGCCGCCCTGTTTCATCCGGGGCAGATCAAGGTGGCCGACGCCTTCACCCGTCAGCCAGATTTCGTTGCGCTTTTCGGGGTGCTGATGGAGGCGCAAAAGCAGGTCGTTGTGGCCGTCGAAGGTGGGGAACATGGTGGGTTTCCTTGTGAGCGAAGGTCTTGCGGATGCCCCGGGGCTCTGCCCCGGACCCCGGAGTATTTTGGCCAAGATGAAGGATCAGCCGTCGAGCATGCGGTCGGCGGAGGCTGCGAAGAGCGAGCGGGCGTAGTCGGTGGTCATGCTGGCGCTGGCCAGGGCGTCGCGGGAAAGCTCCTCTACCGCGCGGCCATGTTGCATCACCAGAATGCGGTCGCACATGTGGTCGATCACGGCAAGGTCGTGGCTGACCATCAGGAAGGTGAGGCCGCGTTCCGCGCGCAGGCGCGACAAAAGGTTCAGGGTTTCGGCCTGAACAGAGGCGTCAAGGGCAGAGGTGGGTTCGTCCAGCAGCAAAATCTCGGGTTCCAGCATCAGGGCGCGGGCGATGGCGACGCGCTGGCGCTGACCGCCAGAGAGTTGGTGCGGGTAGCGGAAGCGGAACGAGGTGGGCAGGCCGACATCGGTGAGCGCCTGCATGATGCGCTGATCGGTGCCCTTCAAACCGTGGATGGCGAGGGGTTCCGACAGGGTGCGGTCGATGGTGTGGCGGGGGTGGAGCGAGGCATAGGGGTCTTGAAACACCATCTGCACCTTGCGGGCGAAGCCCTTGCCGCGCGGGGTGGGGATCGGTTTGCCTTCGATGCGAATCTGGCCGCCTGTCACCGGGGCAAGGCCGCAGATCGCGCGCAGGATGGTGGATTTGCCCGAGCCGGACTCACCCACAAGGCCGAAACTTTCGCGGGCCTCGACCGACAGCGACACATCCTGCACCGCGCGCACTTCGCGGTGGTTGGCGATGAAGGTGACGGAGAGGTTTTCAATCTCGATCAAAGCCATGTCAGAGCGCCCAACTTGCGTCACGGTCAAGGCTGGGCAGCGCCTCGCGGTTGCCACCGATGCGGGGCAGGCAGTTCAAGAGGCCTTGGGTATAGGGGTGTTTGGCGTTCATAAGATCCTTGGCGGCAAGCTCTTCGACGATGCGGCCTTTGTACATCACCAGCACCCGATCACAGAAGCGCGCGACAAGGCGCAGGTCGTGGCTGATGAAGATCAGGCCCATGCCACGGGTTTTCACCAGATTGTCGAGGATCGACAACACTTCGGCCTGAACGGTGACATCCAGCGCCGAGGTGGGTTCGTCGGCAATCAGCAGGTCGGGGTTGGGGATCAGCATCATGGCGATCATCACCCGCTGGCCCATGCCGCCGGAAAGTTCGTGGGGATAAGCCTCCATCACCCGTTCGGGATCGCGGATCTGCACGGCCTCGAGCGCCTGAATGGCTTTGGCATGCGCCTCAGCTTTGGAGACGCGGTCGCGTTGACGCAGCCCCTCCATCAGTTGGGCGCCGACGCGCATCACCGGGTTCAGCGAATATTTCGGGTCTTGCATCACCATGGCAATGCGGGGGCCGCGCAGGGCGCGCATCTGGGGTTCAGAGGCGCGCATGAGATCAATGCCGTCAAAGACCATCTCATCCGCCTCGATCTTGCCGGGGGGGCGGATCAGGCGCAGGACGGAACGCCCTGTCATGGTTTTGCCAGAGCCGGATTCGCCGACGATGCCAAGACGTTCGCGGCCAAGGTGGAACGAGACGCCGCGCACGGCCTGCACCAGACCGGCCTCGGTGTCGAAGGTCACGCGGAGGTTTTTCACGGACAGGAGGGTCATTTGCTGGCGCTTTTCGGATCGAGGACGTCGCGCAGACCGTCGCCCAGAAGGTTAAAGCCAAGCGAGACGATGAAGATGGCAAGGCCGGGCATGGTGGCGACCCACCATTGTTCGAACAGGAACTTGCGGCCGGCAGAGATCATCAGGCCCCATTCCGGCAATGGCGGTTGCACGCCAAGGCCAAGGAAGCCAAGGCCTGCGGCGGTGAGGATCACGCCCGCCATATCCAGCGTGACGCGGATGATCACCGAGGGCAGGCACATCGGCATGATGTGGCCCCAGATGATGCGGGCAGAGCCTGCGCCTTGCAGTTTGACGGCAGCGATATAGTCGGAACTGCGCACCGTCAGGGTTTCGGCCCGCGCCACGCGGGCATAGGGCGGCCAGGAGGTAAGCGCGATGGCCAGCACCGCGTTTTCCATGCCGGGGCCGAGGACGGCCACCAGCGCAAGGGCGAGGATCAGTTTCGGGAAGGCAAGGAAGATGTCGGTGATCCGCATCAGGATCGTATCGACCCAGCCGCCGAAATAGCCCGCGATCGTGCCGATCAGAAGGCCCGCCACTGGCGCGGTCAGGATGACCAGCAACACGATATAGAGCGTGATGCGGCTGCCCCAGATGATGCGGCTGAGGATATCGCGGCCGAAATCGTCGGTGCCCAAGATGTTGCCGGGGGTCAAGGGCGGCAGCAGGCGGCGCGACAGTTCCTGCGTGATCGGGTCATGCGGGGCGAGATAGGGCGCAAACACCGCCATCAGCACCAGCGCCAGGGTAATGCCAAGACCGATCATCGCCAGCGTGTTGCGGCGCAGGCGCAGCCAGGACAGGTAGCTTTGCCCCAGCCGGGATTGCATCCGCGACGCGGGGTTGGGGTCGCGCAGCCATGTGGTCAGGGTGCTCATGTGCGCGCCCTCGGGTCCACCAGACGGTAAAGCAGGTCAGACAGCATGTTCAGCCCGATATAGGCCGCGCCGACCACCACGGTGCCGCCCAGAACGGCGGGCATGTCGGCGACCATCAGCGCATCGGTGATATAGCTGCCAAGGCCCGGCCAGGCGAAGATCGTTTCGGTCAGAACCGCGCCCTCCAGCAGGTAGGCGTAAGACAGCGCGATCACGGTGATCAGCGGCACCATGACGTTTTTCAGCGCATGTACCCAGATCACCCGGCGTTCGGGCATGCCCTTGACGCGGGCGGTGGTGATATATTCCTGCCCCAGTTCGTTCATCATGAAGCTGCGGGTCATCCGGCTGATATAGGCCATCGAGATATAGGCCAGCAGCGAGGCGGGCAGGATGATGTGGGAAAACGCATTGGCGAACATGTCCCAGCGGCCATTCAGGGCGGTATCGACCATGATCATGCCGGTGTATTGGGTCAGTTCGAAATCCAGCGACATCTGATAAACCGCGTCCAGCCGCCCGGGGCCGCCGACCCAGCCCAGATGGCCGTAAAACAGCAAAAGCCCCATCAGGCCCAGCCAGAAAATCGGCATGGAATAGCCCATCAGCCCGACCAGCCGCACGAATTGGTCAAAGAACGATCCCGGTTTGGTTGCTGCGATCACCCCGGCGGGCACGCCGAACAGCACGCCCAGGATCGTTGCCAGCGTCGCCAATTCCAGCGTGGCGGGAAAACGTTGCATCACCTCTTGCAGCACCGGCTCGCGCGTGCGGATCGAGGTGCCCAGATCGCCATGCAGGGTGTTGTTGACGTAGATGCCGAATTGCGTCCACAGCGGCTGGTTCAGGCCAAGCCGTTCGCGCGCCTCTTCCATCTGCGCCTCGGAGGCGCGTTCGCCCAGGATCGAGATCACCGGATCGACCGGGATGATGTTGGAGATGAAGAACGTCACCATCAGCAGGCCAACGAAGGTGACAAACAAGGTCACGGCCGTGCTGCCGATCTGGCGCAACAACTGGCCCAAGCGGGACGGGGCGGGATTGGGGATGCTGGTCATCGGGGGAAGGCGCGCCCCGTGGGGGGCGCGCCCGTTGCCTTACTTGGTTGCAAGCCAGTAGGCGACAGCGTCAACGGCGCCGCCGGTGTAGAAGCCCTTCACATTCGCGCGCACGCCGGTTTCGCGGGCTTGCTGGAACATCACGATGAAGGGCGAGGTGTCGCGGATCTGCTGTTGCAGTTCTGCGTACATCTCGATCCGCTTGGCCGGATCCTGTTCCAGAACAGCGGCTTGCGACATTGCGGTCAGCGCACCCGGATCATAGGTGTTGCGCCATGCCAGATAGCCGGTGTTCTTCGCCTCGTCCGAGTTGTCGGGGTTTTCGGCGAAGGTCGAGGAGTTGGTGTTCGGATCGGGATAGTCCGGGCCCCAGGTTTGCAGCGTGGCGTCATGCTGACGGGCGCGGTATTCCTTGAGCTGTTCAGCCCCCTCGCCCACGTTCAGTTCCACCGTGATACCTGCCTGACCGAAGGTGTTCTGGATCGACTGCGCCACATCCATCCGGTCGGCGGCGTTGCGCACCGACAGGGTGACTTTCGGATCCTTGATGCCAGACTCGGCCAGCAGGGCTTTGGCCTTTTCGATATCCAGATGGTAGGGGTTGTCGTCCACAGCGCCCAGATAGCCGGAGGGCAGGAAGTTTTCGTGAACGACGGCGGCACCCTTCATCACGGTGTCGGCCATGCCCTGATAGTCGATCGCCCAGCGCATCGCCTCAAGGAATTTCTGGTTCTTGTAGTTTTCATTCTTCTGGTTGAAGGCCAGATAATAGACCTGACCGCCCACGTCTTCCTGAATGACCACATCGGCGTTGCCTGCCATGCCTGCCACGTCAACTGGAGTCAGGGTGCGCGCCACGTCGATATCGCCTTTTTCAAGCTGCAGGCGTTCGGTCGCGGCTTCGGGGATATGCTGCATGAAGATCTTCGGGATCTTGGCATCGCCGCGCCAGTAGCCAGGACGTGCCTCGAGCACATAGCCTTCGTTCGGTTTGAAGGATTTCAGCACATAGGCGCCGGTGCCGGCCGAGTTCGATTTCAGCCATTCATTGCCCATGTCGCCGCCGACATCATGCGCCTTGACGGTTTCGGCATCGACGATCGACGAAACACCTGCGGTCAGGATGTTATAGAGGAAGGTCGGCGCATAGGGCTTGTCAACCTTGATGGTCAGCGTGTCGCCTGCGCCCGTCACCATGGCGTCCACGGTGTCTGCCGTCCAGCCGAACTGGTTCAGGATGAAGGCCGGGGTCTTGTTCAGTTTGACCGCGCGTTGCAGCGAATAGGCCGCATCCTCGGCGCGCACCGGATTGCCGGACGAGAAGGTCAGGCCGGGTTTCATCTTGAAGGTATAGGTCAGGCCATCTTCGGCAACCGACCAGCTTTCGGCCAGACCGGGTTCCAGTTCCAGGGTGACCGGGTTGATTTCGACCAGACCATCATAGGTGTTGTTGACGTAATCCAGGCCGGAAAATTCGTAAGCTTCATGCGGGTCAAGCGACACGATGTCGTCGATGGCCGAGGCGATGACCAGCGTATCCGCCGGGGTCTCTGCGAAAAGTGCCGCTGGCGCAGCGCCCAGCATAAGCGCCGCAATGGCAACGGCGCCGACCCGGCGAAGGGTGGGTTGAAGCAGCATAGTCGTCTCCCTGTCTTTTTTATCTGGTTTGGCAGCAAGTTAGCAGTGGAGCCCGCGCAAGACTCGGGCGTGTTCCTTGACCGATTGGGCAATTTCCGGCAGGGCTTGTCAACATCGCCTTTGCGGGCCGTGGCGGCGGTTTTCGGCAAAGTGCCAAGAGGATAGGCAGAATGACGGCAATTCACATCTTTGACGGGCACAATGATTTGTTGTCGTGCCTTTGGCATGAACAGGATTCTACCGGGGCCGGATTTTTTTCGGGCCGCGACGGCGATCTGGATCTGGAAAAGTGCCGCGCAGGTGGATTCGCGGGGGGATTCTTTGCCGTCTGGGTGGGCAACGATTCGGCGCATGCCCCCGATCCGATGGCGACGTTCCGCGCCTTCCGTGCGGTGGATGCAGGCCGGGCGACGCAGGAAACCCTGGGCCAGATCGCGCTGTTGCACCGGATGGCGGCGGCACGACCCGATGCGATCCGGCTATGCCGGTCGGTTGCCGAGATTGCGGCGGCGCGGGATGCCGGGGCGATTGCCGCCGTTCTGCATATTGAGGGCTGCGAGGGGATTGATGCCGATCTGAACGCGCTGCAGGTCTATCATGCGGCGGGCCTGCGATCGCTGGGGCCGGTGTGGAGCAGGCCGAACATTTTCGGCCATGGCGTGCCATTCAACTTTCCCGCCAGCCCCGATACCGGGCCGGGGTTGACCGAGGCCGGGGTCCGGCTGGTGCAGGAATGTGACCGGCTGGGGATCGTGGTGGATCTGAGCCACCTGAACGAGGCGGGCTTCTGGGATGTGGCGAAGGTTTCCAGCAAGCCGCTGGTCGCAACGCATTCCAACGCGCATGCCGTCTGCGGCTCGACCCGCAATCTGACAGACCGGCAGTTGGCGGCGATTGCGGAAAGCGGCGGTGTGGTGGGGCTGAACTTTGGTTGCGCTTTCCTGCGGGCTGATGGGGTGAAACGATCGGACACGCCTGCAACGGACGCGCTGCGGCATCTGGACCATCTGATTGATAAACTGGGGGAATCCGGGGTGGCGCTGGGATCGGATTTCGATGGCACGATGATCCCGGATTTCATCAAGGATGCCAGAGGCTTGCCAAATCTTGTGAAGGCGATGCGTGAGGCAGGCTATGGCGAGACGCTGATCGGCAAGATCTGCTGGGACAACTGGCAAGGCCTGCTGGGCCGGGTGATCGGGTAAGGCGGGGCGCCGGAGTTTTCGAAAACTCCGGTCCGATTTCTTCAAAGAAATCGGGGCCGCGCGCCCGGATTGCCGGTTACGCCCGCAAAAGCGCGGCGGTCTGATCCCAGATCAGGCGGCCGATGTCAGGAAACAGCGCGCCGTGGTTTTCGGCGAGGGCGCGGCCCTGGGTCATCAGCACCGCAATCAGCGGTTTGCGCCCGGGGGCGGCCAGCCGGATCATGTCATGTTTGAACCAGCTGGTGCGGGCGTCGCCCGTCCATTCATTGTGCCCGGCCTTTGACCAGATCTCGACTCCGAAGGGCAGCGCGCCGCCAAGGTATTCGGCAAGCTGATAATTCGGATCGCCCGCGTCGGGGCTGGTGGCATCGCGGTGCAGGATCGCCTGCGCCCGCGCGCGGGCCGGTCCGGAGAGCGGCAGATCGCCGTGAAAAAGCTCCCACAAAAGCCGCGCCGAAGCGAGAGGCGTCAGGCGGTTCAGGTTGCCGCCATCCGCCCCGGCATATTGCGCCTCGCGGCCATAGCGGACATCGCCCATCAGCTTTTGGCTGATGTTGCAGCCCTCCCATTCCGGCCAGCCCAAGGACCAGAAGAACCGGTTCAGCCGTTCGCGCTTGTTGACCCAATCCAGATATTCCGCGCCTTCCAGCAGGGTGTCGCCGGTGGTGGCGGTGATCAGGTCGATCACATAATTGGTTGCGGTGTTCGAGGACCAGCGGATCATGTCGCGCATCGCGCGGTCCATCTCACCATGCGCGGAGATGCGCCCCGTCTCAAGCCCCGCAAGGGCGTGGACAAGGTGAAAGGATTTCACCAGCGAACAGGGATAACAGGGCCAGTCGCCGCGATGGGCGAAGCCTTCGGGACCATCCGCGCCGGGGGCTAGCAGCACAAGGCCAAAGCGTTCGGGGGTCAGGCCCTGATCGGCATGGCGGGCGTCCAGTTCGGCCAGAAGGCCCGCGCCCAGATCCTGCCATGCCGCCGTTTCGGTGAAAAACATCCCTGCCCCCGCTTGCCCGACCGCAAGCTTAGAGCGGTTGCGGCACGAGGTTAATCGGAAATCGGCAGGTTGGCCCCAGGCATTCCTGCCGCCGGATTTGCCGTGCGGCGGGGGGTTGAGTGCGGCGGGCTTCCCGGTTAGCACTTTGGCCATGATGCGGTTGCGCCCCCACCTGATGCGGTCTTTGCTGGTCGTGCTTTTGGCACTGGCCTTGGCCATGGTGGGCTGCGGGCACCGGATGGCCCTGCCCGATGCGCCGGATCTGAGCGCCTATGCCATGCCGGATGGCACCATGCCGGTGCTGTGCCTTGCAGACGGGCAGGACGCGCAAAAGCATCTGGCCGATGCGCCCTGCCCGGCCTGCGTGATCTCTGCCGCGCTGCAGATGCCGCCGGTGGTGTCGGTTCCGGCCGTGGCACTTGGCACGCGCAATGTCATCTGGCCCCTGCCGGATGATGTGCATGGCGAGGCGCATCCTGCCCGCGCGCCACCAGCACGCGGGCCGCCCAGCCTTTTCCTGATCTGAGCTGACCCTTGGGCCAATGGCCCGGTTTGCCGCATCTGCGGTGCTTATGTTCGTGGAAAAGAACACCCTATGTCTGACACATCCTCTGCGCCTGTGGGCGTCAACAAGCTGTATTTCGCCGCATGGCGCTGGCATTTTTTTGCCGGGCTCTATGTGATCCCCTTCCTTCTGATGCTGGCCATCACCGGCTTTTTCATGATGCTGTTCACCACCTATCTGCCAGAGGCGGGCGACCGGATCAGCATTGCCGCCGGGACGGAGCCGATGCTGCCCAGCGCGTTGGCGGCAGCGGCCATTGCGGCGGTGCCGGGTGGCACCGGGGTGGAAAGCTATATCGCGCCCTATTCGGCGACCAACCCGGCGCTTTTGACCGTGACGGGCGCGGATGCCTCGATCATCGTGGCCATCAACCCCTATACTGGCGAGGTGCTGCGGCAGACGGTGGACGGCGGCACCTGGTATGCCTGGCTTGAAAAGATCCACGGCAGCCTGCTGATCGGCGATGCCGGCGACCGGATGATCGAGATTGCGGCGGGGCTTGGCCTGGTGATGGTGCTGACCGGGCTTTACATGTGGTGGCCGCGTGACGCGGGCGGGTTGCGCGCGGTTCTGGTGCCGAACTTTGCCGCCAAGGGCCGGGCGTGGTGGAAATCGCTGCACATGTCGGTGGGG
>CAMFLG010000094.1 GCA_945957495.1 uncultured Pseudorhodobacter sp.
CACCACAACACTCGACTAGTCGTCGGCAGCGTCAGATGTGTATAAGAGACAGTATGAAAATCGTATGAATCATTGTCGCTTATATATTTAAGAATCTCTGGGATATGCCTCGCCTTTATGCCATCACCGCGCTGCCGAGTTAGAGACATTGACCCAGTAATTCCATCATTGAGTGTCTCAAAATCCAGGGTTCTAAATAGCTCCACCATTTGAGTAGGTGAGCCTATCTTTGTACCTGCAGATATTTCTCTAGGAAGATTTTGGAATAGCGGGCCAGTTAGATTCTGTATTTGCGCTGTAAATTCCATCATCGCCTCTTCAAACTGCGTAGAACCAGCCAAAGTTTCATAAACATCTGAAAGAAGCATCGCAAATATTGACTCATCCTTAATTGCTGGGATGTACATAAAACGAATCTTGTTTATGAATCTTGAGACGATGTGGCGTCTACTCTGTGGAATCGTGCTGGATATTTCTTCAGTATATTCATCTCCGCGAGATACTGTCCACTGCCTCTTAACGTAAAATTTCTTCCCAAGAGATTTCTGATACGTTGGTGGAGTATTAAATGTTATCTTGACATAAAGAAATTTTCTAACATCTTCAGAAGAATCCGCCTCAATTTTTCGAGCGACGCAAAAGTCTGTTCCGAAATCGAAATCCTGTGTGTGGTCGGGTCTTCCAGAGAAAAATAAGTTTAATGCCCGAACGATGTTTGATTTTCCGGAGTCATTTTTGCCGAATATTACATTGAGGTTATTTAGGTTTGAGAACTTCACCTTGTAAAAACTACGGAAGTATGAAATTTCGATCTCATCAACTAGGTTCATTGCTTCACACCGTTAAATTGAGTTAGGTTTCGGCGGTTCGTTGGTCGCGACGCGTTGAGCAATGTATTCATCTTCGGCGAGAGAATGCAATCTCGGCACCTGATATCGCACTAATTTCGTTAACCAGCCTTTAATGGCTGCCGCGTCTTCTCCGCTAACCCATTGAAATTACAAAGATGCGCGCGTGTCGCACACGTACGACGCCCTAAGCCGGTGATCCGACATGGCTCGACACGCTGCATTTATTGGCCAAGCCGACGGCAAGCCCGTCCCTGCCAGCGCCCCCCTCAGCCCAGATCAAAGAAGCGGGCAAGCTCGACATCCGGCACCTTCTTGCGGAACTCGTCATGCTGGGCCTGCCGGGTGGCGGTGAAGGTCTCGACAAACCGTTCGCCCAGCCAGTCCCTGGCAAAGGCCGATCCCCGCAGCCGCTCGATCGCCTCGGGCATCGAGCGGGCGAAGTCGCGGTCGGGTTGCTGGGCATAGCCCGACCCCAGCGTTTCCGGGTCCGGCTCGATCTGTTCGATGATCCCGGCCGTGCCCGCCGCAATGGTCGCCGCCGCGCTGAGATAGGGGTTGCAGTCGGCCCCAGGCAGGCGGTTTTCCACCCGCAGGCTGGCGGCATCATGGCCGACCAGCCGGAAACAGGTGGTGCGGTTTTCATAGCCCCAGGTCAGACCGGGCGGTGCAAAGGTGCCGGGCGCAAAGCGGCGGTAGGAATTGACCGTGGGTTGGAAAATCAGGGTCATGTCGCCGATATATTTCTGCAACCCACCCAGGAAATGCCGGAAGGTCTGGCTGACCCCGTTCTTCTGCGCCGCATCATAGAAGATCGAATTGCCAGCCTTGTCTTTCATGCTGACATGCAGGTGAATGGACTGGCTGTCGGCCTGTTCGTTCCACCGCGGCATGAAGGTGACAGAGCGTCCTTGCCGCAGCGCCAGCGCCCGGATGAAGTTCTTCAGCAGCACCAGCTGATCCGCCGGTTCCACGCCGGTGCCTGCGGCAATGCAGGCCTCCATGAAGCCGCCGCCGATCTCTTCATGCATCTTGGCAAGCGGAATGCCCAGCGGTTCGCACATCTCGGCAATGGCCTGATACCATTCGGTCTGCATGACCTGATAGATGATCAGATCGTGGCTGGCATGCGGGGTGGCGGTTTTCAGGTTGCGATAGCCCTTGTCGCGCGCGGATTCGGGGGTTTCATCAAACAGGGTGTATTCCAGTTCCATGCCGTATTTCGGCACCAGCCCTGCCGCATCACTGCGCGCCAGAACGGATTTCAGGATCGACCGCGGACAGATCTGCGCCGAAGGGCCGCTGTAGTTCGACAGCACCAGCAGATCGTACCCGGGTTTCGCCCAGGGAATGCGCCGCACGCTGGTCGGGTCAATCACCAGCGGGTCGTCGTGAAAATCGCCGGTGTCATCATTGACGCCCGGCATCAACAGCATCGCATCCGTCGGGTCCAGCGCAAGCTGCGCCGGGGCCATGCCCATGCCGTTCTTGGCAATGCCCTTCAGGCTGCTGGCAGAGACCATCTGCCCGCGCAAAAGGCCGTTGGTGTCAGCCATCGCAACCGTGGCAAAGCGGCTTGCCGGATCGGCCAGAAATTCGTCCAATGTCATTGGTTCACCTGTTGGGAAACGGGGGCGTGCAGCCCGTTCAAAGCGGCAAGATCGGTGGCGGGGTTGGTGGAATAGGCGCGCAAAAACACGCGCAAACCGTTGTGAACATAGCGGGCCAGCGCGTCGCGCGGGATCACGAGATCGGGCTTGTAAAGGGCTTGTGTCCGGGGGGCCGACAGAATCAGGCCCCAAAGATCCTCTGCGGCAAGCTCGGCATCGTCAAAGCTCAGCCTGCCTGCGCCGCGCTGCGCTGTCAGATAATCCATCAGGCCTTTCAGCACCTGATCCGGCCCGGCGGCCTGATAGGCCCGGCCGATTTCAGGAAAACGCTGCACTTCGCCGATCGTCAGCCGCGCCAGCGACAACAGGTCTGGCTGCATCACCGTATCAGCATAGGCCCAGGCAAAGCGGTGCAACTGCGCCACCATATCGCCCGCGCCGGCTTCGCGGAACGGCAGCAGCATGTCATCGCGCTTTTGCAGCATCATGGTGGCGAAAAGCTGCTCTTTGCTGTCGAAATACTGGTACAGCGTCGGCTTGGACAGCCCCGCCGCCACCGCCACAGCATCCATCGAGGCGCCGGAATAGCCGCTTTCGGAAAAGACTTTCAGCGCCGCTGTCAGGATGCGCTTTTCGTTCATCAGCCGGTTCAGCTGGCGGCGGGGCATCTGGGTCATGCGGTAAGCCTTGCCACAAACCGCTGCAGATGGCGGGTGTAGGCCTCGGCCCCCTCAACGTTGCAGACATGGCCGACGCCCGGGATCACCTCAAACTGCACATCGGGGGTATTGCTGGCATCAAAGATCCGCTCTGCCACGCCCCGGATTTCGGCGGGCGGGGCAAGCCGGTCAAATTCACCGGTCATCATCAGAACGGGCATGGTCAGTCTGGCAAAGTCGAATTTCTCCAGTGGGTTGGTGAAACAGATCAGCGCATCGCGATAGGTCGATGCGGGGATCGCGGCCATCGAGGCCAGCAGTTCCGCCCGCACCTCTGCATTTGCATTCGGCCCGGCAATCACGTTGACCACCGCCGGGGCGAAATCCGCGGGCACCTGCCCTGCGTTCAGCGGCACCTCTCGGCTGACCCGGAACGCCTCGCGTTCCGACGCGCCCGCCTCTGACATGCCGGTGCAACCGCCCGAAAGCACCAGACCGGCTAAACGGTCCGGGTGGCGCATCGCGAACGAGGTGGCGATCCAAGAGCCATAGGACAGGCCAACGAGGATCAGTTTGTCTGCCCCCAGAACCTCGGCCACACGCAAAATGTCAGCGCAATAATCATCGACGGTGGATTGTTTGGGGCCAAGTGTGCTGTCGCCATAGCCGCGCAGATCAAGCGCCGCCGCGCGGGTCTGCTGCCCGATGGCGGCAAGCTGGCGCTGCCAGTTCTGCCGCGCGCCGCCAATGCCGTGCAGGAACAGGCACAAGGGGCCGTCCTTTTCCGGGGTCAGGTCCAGCGCCAGAAGTGGCAGGTCGTCGATCATGCGCGTGTGAATGGGTGCGGCTTCGGGCAAGGCGTCCACGGGGATGTGCGGCGCGCCTGCCTCTGCCGCAGCAGCCAAGGCTGCAACAGCGTCGTTGAAAATCGCCTCGGTGCCCGCCGCGATGTCACGGGCCCGATCCGCCCGGGCGGAAAGACTTGCCGACATCAGAATGGCGCTGCCACCCTTTTCGGCGCGGGAAACGCTTAACCGGGCGTCATAATGCTCGGCCCCTTCGATGCCTTCGACATGGGTATAGGCCAGCGTCATGTCGGTATCGCTGAAATAGGTCAGGCGTTCGCGATAGGTCTTGCCTTCGCCCTTGGCGGTGAAGGCGCGGATCAGATGGCCCTGCGCATCACGCTCCGCCACCATGGTGGCGATCAGCGGATGCCACAGGCCGCAGAAATCGCGGGCAATCGCCCAGACCGCCGCTGGCTCTGCCGTGGAAAACCCGATGACCCGAACCTGTTCGCGCGCCATCGACTTACCGCAGACCTTTGAGCGTGCCGCTGTCACCGCGCCACAGGGACGAACGTGCGCCATCCAGATCGCCGGGGGCGTTGTCCAACTCGTTCATCTCGTATAGCGCGAGGACGCCGATATAGTCCTCCATGATCTCAGAGGTATAGGGCAGCATCAGCGCACCGCAGCGGCTGTCGCGGTACATGCGTTCCAGGGGCAGCGACTTCAGCATCGACTGGCCGCCACAGGTGCGGATCGCCATTGCGGCGATTTCCTGCACGCCTTCCATTACGTTGTATTGCGCGGCATACATCCGCAGCACCTCGGCCTTGGAGGGGAAGCCCTTGCACTCCGTGAAGGCCTGCCACCACAGCGCGCGCATATTGGCCAGACGCGCGTACATCTTGCTGACCGCGACGCGCTTGGTCGCATACATACGCCGGTCGATCGGCGGTTGGCCGGGCACCTTGCCCTGCAGATAGGCGACGGTGAAGTCATACGCCCCCTGCGCCACGCCCATATAGGTGGGCGACAGTGTGGCCATCATATGCGGCCAGTTGGGCAGGGTCTTGCCGAAAATACCGCGTGGCATCAGCAGGTCATCGGCGGTGACGACGACATCCTTCAGGATCAGGTCGCGCGAATTGGTCCCGCGCATGCCCAGCGGATCCCAGTCGCCCTTGACCTGCAGGCCGGGATTGTCCTTGTGAACGACGAACAGCATGGTGTCCTCGTGCCGGGGTTCCATCCCTTCAAACACCTCGGTGCAGACGATGGTGTAATAGTCGCAATAGCCGGCGAGGCTCGCGAATTTCTTGAACCCGTTGATCTTCCAGCCACCTTCAAACGCGCGGGCTTGGGTCTGGTTCGGTTTGGAGGTCCAGTTCTGCCCGCCTTCCGAAATCGGCTGCGAAAAGATCGCGCGTTCCTTCATCGCGCGGGTGAACTGCCGCGCGCGCAGCGGGGCGAATTCCGCCCTTTCTTCATCCGTCAGGTTCGGCATGTCGAACATGAAGCGCGACCATGCCATCGACGAATTGTGCATGTTGAAGGTCAGCGCCGTCGCGCCGCAGTATTTCGCAATCTCGGCGCCGACCATGGCATATTCGCCCATGGAAAAGCCCCAGCCGCCGAATTCCTGCGGGATCGACAGGCCGAGGAAACCCGCATCCGCAAGATCCTTGTAATTCTCGGTCGGGAAAGAGGCGTCGTCATCCACCGCCTTGGCGCGGGCCGCAAAGGCCGGCCCCATGGCGTTGATCTTGTCCAGCGCCGCCAGAACCTCGGGGCGGATGCGGGACAGGTCGTAGTAATCGGCGGGGCTGCTCATCTTCGGTCCTTTCGCGGAAAATCAGAGGGCCAGATCGCCCTGCAGCACGCCCTCTTTCACGACGATGTGGCCGTCGAGGGCGATGGTGCAGTTGCGCATCGGCAGGTCAAAATGGCCAAGCGTATAGCGCCCGGCATATTGGTTGGCGCCGGTGGACCACAGGAAAGATCCGGCTAGGGCGCGGAATTCCACCGCCTGCATGTCGCGCTTGTCATACATCGCGGCAGAAACCCATTGCGCGCCGGGGTTCACGCCCCAGCCGACATGGCTCAGCCCATAGGCGTTCTTGTCGTTCCAGGCTTGCATGTATTCGCGCAGATGCAGGGCGTCGATGCCGTCGCCCTTGATCGCGGTCACGAAATCATTCTCGACGGTAAAGTCGATCTGGCTGGTCAGGCAGGTCTTGAAGGTCAGGTTCATATCGCCCACCCCCATCACGATCCGGCCGTTGACCGCGTTCTTGCCGGGGAAGGCAAGGCAAAGGCCGCCCGGCCAATGCGCAACCGATCCGGGCGTGGTGCCAAAGCCCGGCGTGCCGCCACAGGGGGCGCCGCGCAGATCCACCGTCAGATCGGTGCCGATGGCAGAGGTGACGCGCATCTCATTCGCTTCGCGCAGCATCTGGATACCCAACTGCACGCGCGCCGCATGTTCCGCCTTGGGTTCGGTGCGCTCCAGAATCTCGGGATGTTCGTTGGTGATCACAAACAACCGCGCGCGGCCTGCGTCTTCGATCTCCGGCCATTCGGGGGCGTGGATCAAGCCTTCCACGGTGCAATCGACGATCACGTCAACCCGTTTCAGCGCCTCGATCACCGCACGGTTGCCTTGCAAGGCCCAGCTTGTGCCGGTGGATTTGACCGGCACAGGGGCAGACAGCGGCGGCGTCGGCATCTGAATCAGGCAGAATTCCGCGCCAAGATCATAAAGCGCCAGCTCTGCCAGATGCACCAGAACCGGGCGCGACTGGGTTTCATGCACCAACGCCACTTGCGTGCCTTTGGCGATGCCGTTCAGCGCCAGAACCCGGCGAAAGCTCGCCAACCATTTGCCTTCGATGCGCTCTTGCAGCATGGGCCGTCCCTTTGTCGATTCGTGCTTGGCGAAATCTTAACTTGTGAGTTAAGATTTTCCTCTGCGCGAGGTTCTGTCAACAAGATTTTCGAAAATATTTCATTTTTCGGAAAAGATGAGGAATCAGACGGTCTTGGCAGGCTCTGCCCAGATCGGGCGGTGCAGTTGAAACGTGTCGTGGCTGCGCACATAGTCCGATCCGTAAGACCGGGCGACCAGATCCAGCGCGGGCGTGTCGATATGCGCGCGCTCAACGTTCAGCACAAAACGATCTGCAATATGCACCGCAATCACCTGACCGATCACCAGCAACTGATGCGGACCGGTTTCCACCGTGGTGTGGCGGCGGCATTCAAACGCCACCGGGCTTTCGCTGATCCGGGGCGGGGCGATATGGGTCGAGGGTGTGGTGGCCAAACCGGCAAGCGCCAGTTCATCCACCCCGAAAGGCGCGTTGATCGAGGTCTGATTTGCCGCCGCAACCAGCCGTTCCGGCACAAGGTTGATCACGAATTCGCCGGTTTCAAGGATGTTGCGCGCACTGTCCTTGAATCCGCGCTCGGGGTCGGCCAGCATGCCCAGGGCCACGGTGGGCGGCGCAGACCCCATTACGTTGAAAAACGAATAGGGGGCGGCGTTGACCCGGCCCATCGCGTCTTGTGTCACCACCCAGGCAATCGGGCGCGGCATCACGGTTGCCGCCAACAGCTTGTAGGCAACCGGCGTTGCCACCGCCTCCATATCCCAGCGCATCAGATTTCCCGGACGGCGCGTTTGGCCTTGGTATCCACCGTCAACTGAAACACATCCGGGCGGGCATAATGGCCTGTGACATCAAAATCATACTTGGCCTTGATCACCTCTGACGGATCAATCTGGGCATAAAGGATCGTCTCGCCGGAAAAATCCGGGCCTGCCAGCACGCGGCCCAGCGGCCCGATGATCGCCGATCCGCCGCGCATCATCACCGTGGCCGGATCATCGCCCAAGGCACTTTCATGCTCTGCACCATAGGCTGCGCGGGTGATGTATTGGCAGGCAGTCAGAACAAAGGTCCGCCCCTCCATCGCGATATGCTGCATGGTTGGCAGCCAGGTGTCGCGGTCATCCGCCGTGGGCGCGCAATACAGGCTGACGCCCTGATGATACATGTGCATCCGAAGGGCGGGCATATAGTTTTCCCAGCAGATCACCGCACCGATGGTGCCCAGATCGGTCTTGAACACTGGCAGGGTCGATCCGTCGCCAAAGCCCCAGATCAACCGTTCGGCGGCGGTGGGCATCAGCTTGCGATGCTTGCCGACCAGCCCCTTTTCGCCATCGAAATAAAGCGCCGTGCAATAAACCGTTGCACCATCGCGTTCGATCACCCCCACCACCGCAAAGGCCCCGGTTTCGGCGCAGGCCTCGGCCAGCAGCGCAACCTCTGGCCCGTCCAGATCAATCGCCGCCGCGTGATAGCGGGCGAAGGCCGCACGCCCCTCGGGCTTGCGCATCCCGATGGGCGCGCCAAAGCTGGCCCCCTTGGGATAGCCGCCAATCAGCGCCTCGGGGAAAACCACCAGCTTTGCGCCATGGCTTGCGGCCTCGCGCAGGCGGTCGGCCGCGGTTCTGGCCGTGGCAATGGGGTCATCGGGGGCAGAGGCCATTTGCACAACGGCGGCGGTAAAGGTCATCAGATCACTCCGGGGTCGCATCAATGATGGAATGGCGCAGGGTGCCAATGCCTTGAACCGTAGCCACAAC
The DNA here is from genome assembly GCA_945957495.1 of uncultured Pseudorhodobacter sp. Taxonomy (GTDB): domain Bacteria; phylum Pseudomonadota; class Alphaproteobacteria; order Rhodobacterales; family Rhodobacteraceae; genus Cypionkella. The sequence continues at coordinate 8,557 of CAMFLG010000094.1, forward strand.
CACATCGCCCGGCCACATCCATTCCTGCGGGCTGCGCCCCGCCCCCACCCCGGCGGGCGTGCCGCTGGCGATAATGTCGCCGGGCTCCAGCGTGATGCCCTGACACAGATCGGCAATCAGCTCATCCACCTTGAACAGCATATGCGCGGTGTTTGACCGCTGCTTTTCCACCCCGTTCAGCGTCAGCCACAGATCCAGCACCTGCGGATCGGGGATTTCATCCGCCGTCACGATGCAGGGGCCCATCGGGCAGAACGTGTCCTGCCCCTTGGAATAGATCCACTGTCCGGCGCGGCGGCAATCGCGGGCGGACACGTCGATCAGCACAGAATAGCCAAAGACATGCGCCAGCGCATCGGCGCGGCTGACCCGGCGGGCGGTGGTGCCGATGATCACGGCCAGTTCCACCTCCCAATCCATCTGCTGGGTGATCTTCCTGTTATGGGCAATCGGCATGTCGGGGCCGATCACGCTGGTCGGCGGTTTGGAAAAGATCACCGGCTGTTTCGGCAAGGCCGCATCGGTGTCCAGCGCCGCCGCGCTTTCGGCGACATGTTCCAGATAGTTCAGGCCAATGCCAAAGATGTTCTTGCGCGGGCGCGGAATCGGCGCAAGCAGCGTCACATTCGCAAGCGCCGTTGCCGTGCCGATGGGCGGCATTGCCCCCACCTTTGCCACCAATGCGGCCAGGGCCGCCAGGCCGGGCTTGCCCGCATCAATCAGACCCAGCAT
>CAMFLG010000095.1 GCA_945957495.1 uncultured Pseudorhodobacter sp.
GAGATTCCTCTACGTCTCGTGGGCTCGGAGATGTGTATAAGAGACAGGGTCTATTACATGCTGGTGAAGCACTTCGGAAAAGAGGCGGTCTACGCAAAATAGAGCGTTCATTGATTTGATGGCCCTGTCGCTGGCCAAGGCATATGGGTGCCTTGACCGGCGATGATCAGGCGAAATAGCAGCCAACCGTTCCCAATGGTCCGAAGTCTGCCAGAATCGTGTCGCCATGCCGGGCCTCGACCGGGCGGATGAAAGACCCGGACAGCACGATCTGCCCCGCCTCGATCTGCTGACCATAGGTTGCAAGGCGGTTCGCAAGCCAGGCGATGCCGCGTGCCGGTTGGTTCAACACCCCGGCGCCCAGCCCAGTTTCCTCGACTTCGGCGTTGCGCATGACGATGGCGCCGACCCAGCGCAGATCAACCGCATCTGGCCGCACCGCACGGCCCCCCGTGACAATCCCGGCATTGGCCGCATTGTCCGAAATGGTGTCCACGATGGTTCTGGCCTTGCCGCTGGCTGGGTCCACCCGCAAGATCCGGGTATCAAGGATCTCCAGCGCGGGAACCACATAGTCAGTGGCGTTCATCACATCCAGAACCGAAACGCTGGGGCCTTTGAGCGGTGATTTCAGAACAAAGGCCAGCTCTGCCTCGATCCGGGGCTGAATAAACCGATCAGCCGGAATCGTCGCGCCATCCTCAAACGCCATGTCGTCCAACAGAACGCCCGAATCCGGGGTGGCGATGTTCAGGGCATATTGCATGGCCTTCGAGGTCAGCCCGATCTTCCAGCCGATCGTCTTGCGCCCCTGCGCGTGGCGTAGCGCCACATAGGCCGCCTGCACCGCGTAGGCATCATCCATCGTCATCTCTGGATGTGCAATCGACAGCAGCCCCGTCTGCACGCGAGTCTGTTCGGCGGCATGTAGCTTGACGGCGGCATCTGCAATTTCGGCCTTGCTCAGCATCACAGCACCTCGTCCCTGATCGTGTTGCGCAAAACCCCGATCCCCTCGGCCTCTACCTCGACAACATCGCCGGGCTTCAGCCAGATCGGTGGATCAAAGCGCGCCCCCGCGCCGGTGGGCGTTCCGCAGACGATAACATCCCCCGGCACAAGCGTGGTAAAGGTAGAGATATAGGCGATGATCTTGCGAAAGCCGAACATCATCCGGCTGGTGCGATCCTTCTGCCGAACCTCGCCATTCACCCGCGTCTGCAATTCGATATCGGCCAGCTGCGCCTCTGTCTCATAAGGTACGATCCACGGGCCAATTGCACCCGAACGATCCCAGTTCTTGCCTTGGGTGACGTTGAATTTCGCATGCCGCACCCAGTCGCGGATTGTGCCCTCATTGCACAGGGTCAGCGCCGCGATATGGGTCAGGGCATCGGCCTCGGCAATGCGGCGCCCGGCCTTGCCGATCATGATTGTAACCTCGCCTTCATAATCAAGCTGCGGGCTTTCCGGCGGGCGGATCAGCGGCTGATTGTGCCCGGTGAAGGATCGGGGAAAGCGCGGAAACAGTGACATGAACGGCGGGCTCTCTTGCCCATCCTTGTATTCCGCATTGCGGTCGGGAAAGTTCACGCCGACGCAAAGGATCTTCTCTGGCGCCGGAATCGGGATTTCATAAACGATATCCGCCAACGCGAAATCCGCCGAAAGCCCTGCCGCGATATCGCCGATCCGCGCAAGCGCGCCCGCCTCGATCACCTCGCGCAGGGTTGGCCATTCCACCGCGTGACGCGCCGACAGATCAATCACGCCGTCCCCGGAAATGGCACCCCAACCGGCGCGACCCCGGTGAGAAAAGCTGGCAAATCTCATGGCAAACCCCTTATGGCGCGATGATGGGTTGAGCCTTCAGCTCTGGCTCTGACAGGCTTGCACCGGCAAAAACCGACCCGTTTTCAAACCAACTGCGCGGCGCGGGGGCGCCCCACAGGGTTTGCCGTTGCGGGTCTTTCAGATCCCATTTGATCGGCTCCAGATCCGGATCAACGGTCTGATAGTCTGAACAGTAAATCTCGGTCCGGTGGCCGTCCGGATCAAGGATATACAGAAAGAATGCGTTGGAAATCCCGTGCCGCCCCGGCCCGCGTTCGATATTGGCCACATAGCCCGTGGTGGACATCAGATCGAGCAGGTCGATGATGTTCAATGGCGTGGGCACCCAGAACGCCAGATGATGCAGGCGCGGCCCACGGCCATTGGTAAAGGCCATGTCATGCACGCCACCCTTCCGGTGCATCCATGCGGCCCACAGCTTTTTGCTGTCCTCGTCCTCGGTATATTCCGTCACCCGGAACCCAAAGGCGTTATAGAAGGCGACCGAGGCATCAACGTTCGGGCTGTAGCAGTTGAAATGATCAATCCGCAGCGGTTTGACGCCATGATACAGCGCGTATTTCTGATGAATCGGCGCCAGCCGGTCCATCCTGGCGTAAAACTCCAAAGGCGTACCAAACGGATCCGCCGTGCGCAGCGTGCGGCCCATGAACGGGCGATTTACCCAGGCCACCGGCAGGTCCTGCCCGGCGAAGAACGCATGCGCCGCGTCCAGATCGGCCTCTGCATAAACCTTGAAGCCCAGCACATTCACGCAGGCTGCCCCTGCCTTGCGCAAGATCACGCAATGATGCCCCCGTTCCTCCATCGCGCGCAGATAGATCGCCTCCTCGTCCTCATGCGTGACTTGCAGGCCCAGAAGATCGGCATAAAACGCGCGGCTTTTGGCCAGATCGGTGACGGCCAATTCGACGTGGCTCAGACGAACCACGTTGAAGGGCGGGTAAAGCACGGGGTTTGGAACGGGCATGATGGCTCCTTCAGGGGTTCAGTTTGGGGCAAAGACCACATTGGCCTGCCCGGTTCCGGAACTGGGGAAATACGCCCCAACGATATCGCCCTTGCCCTGATAACTGTCCCAGCCAAGCGCACCAAACAGCATGACCGTGTCATGCATGGTGCCTTCGCCGTTGCAGTAATGGGCATAGTCGGGCAGCATTTTCAGGAAGGTCGCAATCTCACCACGTTCCCACAGGTCCAACACCAGCAGATCCACCTGCCGGTTGAATTCGCGGCTGATGGTGAAGGTGCCGTTGTTGGCCTCGTACAGCTCGTTTTCCCAGATCTTGTGCGACAGCGAGCCCGACGCGACCAGCAGCACCTTGCTGTCAGAGGCCTCGACCGCTGCCCGGATCGCCTCTCCAATCTTGCGCGAGGATTCAAAGCTGTGAACGGTGCAATAGGCGGCGACCGAGACGACCTTCAGATCGCCCTCTGGGTTCATGTAGCGCATCGGCACCAACGTGCCGTATTCCAGATCCAGCGTTGCCACCTGATGCGACAGGGTGAAAACCCCCGCCGCCATCGCCTTTTCGGCAATCAGATCGCCCAGCGTCGGGTTGCCCGGATAGTCATACTCCAACCCCTGAATGAACTGCGGAAATTCGTGGCTGGTATAGGTGCCCTTGAACCGCGCGTTTGAATTGACGTGATAGCCCGCGTTCACCATCCAATGCGTGTCCAGCACGACAATCGTATCGGCCCCCAGCACCCGCGCCCGCCGGGCAATTTCGCGATGTGCCGCGATGGACGATTCCCGCGTGCCAAACAACCGCCCCGGGCGTTCCGACAACAGCATTGTCGGCACATGGCTGACCTTCGCGGTCAAGACGATCTCACCCATATTTTCCTCCCAGTCAGGGGGCCGCGGCCCCCGGTTCACGCGCGTTTCCAACCGGCGTAAAGTGGTCAGCTGTCCAGTTTCTGGATCTTGTGTGCAGTGGTGGCGAAGGCGATGTTCTTGGTTTCCATGTAGAAATCAAAAGACCATTGCGCGCCGTCGCGCCCGATCCCGGAATTCTTGACGCCGCCAAACGGCGTCGGCAGGTGGCGCACATTCTCTGAATTCACCCAGATCATCCCCGCCTCCAATGCATCGGTGAACCGGAAGGCGCGAGTGACATCCGAGGTCCAAAGATACCCGGTCAGCCCGTAGGGAACATCATTGGCAATCGCCAGCGCCTCGGCCTCATCGGCAAAGGGAATCGCCGTCAGAACCGGGCCAAAGATCTCTTCCTGCGCGATGCGCATGGCATTGTTGGCCTGCGTGAACAATGTCGGGCTGACATAGCAGCCACCGCCCGGCCCCGCGAACTTGGCGCCGCCCGCCGCCACCGTGGCGCCTTCGGCTCGGCCAATCGCGATATACTCAAGCACCTTCTTTTCATGCACCGGATGAATCAAAGGCCCGACCACCGTTTTCGGGTCCAGCGGATGGCCAACCACAATCCGTTTGGCCCGATCCGCCACCATCGCCGTGAACCTGTCATAGATAGACGCCTCGACCAGCAGGCGCGACGACGAGGTGCAGCGTTCGCCGTTCAGCGAATAGATCATGAAAACGGCGGCATCTGCGGCACGTTCCAGATCCGCATCTGCAAATACGATCACCGGATTCTTGCCGCCCAATTCAAAATGAACCCTTTTCAGCGTGTCTGCGCCTTGTTTCATGATCATCGACCCGGTGCGGCTTTCGCCGACAAAACCGATTGCCTTGATATCCGGATGCTCCGTCAGTGTCCGCCCGGCCTCTTCGCCCAACCCGTTGACCAGGTTCCAAACCCCCTTCGGCAGCCCAGCGCTTTCCGCAATCTCAACCAGCAGCCGCGCCGACAGTGGTGAGAACTCGGCTGGCTTGTGAACCACCGTGCAGCCCGCCGCCAAAGCCGGGGCGATTTTCCAGGTGGACAGCATGAAAGGCGTATTCCACGGCGTGATGATTCCAACCGGGCCAATCGGGGTGCGCGTGGTCATGTTGACCTGCCCCTTGGTGCGCAGGCTCTGGCCATCCTGTGCCTGCGGTGCCAGATCGGCGAAGTAACGGAAATTCTCGGCTCCGCGCAGGGCGGCCTTCGCCATGAAGCGAATGCTCTGGCCGGTATCCATCGCCTCGACAAAGGCAATCTCTTCGGCCCGCGCCTCGATGGCGTCGGCGATTCTGTGCAGCAGCGCCTTGCGCGCATCGCCCGCCATGGCCCGCCAGGCCGGGAAAGCGGCCTTTGCCGCCTTTGCCGCCGCCGCCACATCGGCCGCCTTGCCGCGCGCCGCCTGCGCCAGTGGCTTCAGGTCAACCGGAGAGATGACCTCGAACATTGTTCCGTCCGCGGCGGGAACGGCTGCGCCGTCGATATGGTTCAACACACCTTCGGCGCGAAAGCGGGCAAGATAGCCCTCGGCCCGTGCAATATTGGATGTCAGATCAGACATATCGGCCTCTTACTTGGCCCGCAGGCGCGGGTGGATGGCGTTTTTCTTCCAGCTGAGCCCCGCATCAATTTCCTCGATGCTGAAGGTCAGCGCAAAATGTGGCGAATCGAACAAATGCGCGAAATGCGCGATAGCCGCGGCAAAGATGATTTCACCCGCCGCCCGTTTTTCAGCCAAGCTGCGGCCCTCGCCGATGCGCAGACGCAAATCCGCAAAGCCGTTCAGCGGCAACAGATCTGCCACCGCATAATCCTCACAACGCAGGGCGCGGACCCGGATCGCGCCCAGTTCGAACAGGCCGGTGTCCAGCATCGCGGCATGCAAGGCGCGGCACAGGCCCGCAATATCGCCGGTCGCTGCCAGATTTGCCGAATATTCCACCGTCAAATGCGGCATAGCGCCAAGCCCTCCCGTGCTTATAATTAACATGTGAAGTAATATGACCCGTCCTGTCAACCTGAATTTTGACCGCGCTGCTTGAAATTCGGCTGACTCTGTGTCACCCCGCCCCCATGAAAACGCCCGCGAACCTGCCCGATGACAGCCTTGCGCCGCGCGCCACACAGCGCTCGCTTCCGATGTCGTTGTTGCGCGCACGCGAGGCGATCATGAGCCATTTTCGCCCCATGCTGGACGCCCACGGCGTCAACGAACAGCAGTGGCGCGTCATCCGCGTTCTGGCGGAATCCGGCCAGCTGGACGCATCTGAAGTCGCAGAACGCGCCAATATCCTTGCGCCGTCGCTGACGCGGATGATCCGCACGATGACCGATCGCGGTTTGATCCTGAAGTCGCGGGATGAGGGCGATGGTCGCCGAGTGATGCTCCAGATCGCCCCCGCAGGCATGGACCTGCTGCGCCGCGCCGGCCCCGACAGCGCCCGCATCTATGCCGGGCTTGAGGCGCGCTTTGGCAAGGACCGCGTCGAAGACCTGGTCAACCTGCTGGACGAACTGTCAAAGCTGAAGGCCGAGTGATCGGGCGGTAGTCTTAACCAAAAGCCTTTGTTTTAGTTAAACTTTTCTGCACTGATCGTTTGCGCCAATCCGCATCTTGCGCTAAAAACAACCCAGGGCAGTAGCCCGGGACCTTTTCAGAACACGTGTGGTGCTAAGGGAGCACGTGGGGTGGCGGGGGGTCCTTTAGGGGTAACGGGCCCCCCTTTTCCGTCAGAACAATGTCAAGACGACGCCCATCAACGTGCAGCCCACAATCGCATTAACGCTGTCCAGCGCCGTCAGTTTGTAGGGCCGTGCCGCAAAGGCATAGTTCATGGCGACCCAAGGCGTGATCAGAAACGCCCCAATGCCAAAACCGCCCATCAGCCCTTCGATCGCCGTGTCAAGTTGTGCCTGAACGAAAATATGGCGCATCATCCCGGCCACCAGCACCTCGGCCACAAACCCCACCACAAATGGCATCGGGCTGCCAGTTCCCTGCGGCTTGCCATCCGACCCAACCGGAATGCCCGCAGCCTCCATCCACGGCTTTGACATCCTCGTGTACCAGAACGCCCCGAAGCCATAGGCCACAAGCGCCGCCACAATGACCGCAACAAACTGCATCTGATCCTCCGTGTTCGCGATGAAGGCGAACTATAGGCGCTGATCAGTCCCCGACGAGGGCCAAATCACGGCGCAATGCCGCCCAGTTCGCAAATGATCTGCCATTCCCCTGCAGACACCGGCTGTACCGACAGGCGAGAGTTGTTGATAAGGACCATCTTCTCCAAACCGGGCTGCACCTTGCAGGTTTCCAAGGTGACGGGCTGCTTCAAGCCGATCACTGCGCGGATGTAAACGCAATCCCACCGCGGGTCATCCGTCGTGCTGTCCGGTTGCGATTCGCGGCACACCTCGACCACGCCGACAATCTCTTTGCCCACGTTCGAATGATAGAAAAACCCCCGGTCGCCAATCCGCATGGCCCGCATGTTGTTGCGGGCCTGATAGTTGCGCACGCCATGCCACTCTTCGCCAATGGCGCCCTTGGCAACCTGATCATCCCAACTCCAGGTGTCGGGCTCGGATTTGAACAGCCAGAACGTCATCCGATCACCTTTTTCCATTCGGTGATGGTCACGGCACTGAACAGCCCCGCCAGCGCATAGGGGTCCGCCGCCGCCCAAGCCTGCGCCTGCGCCATAGAGTCCACGTTCAGAATCACCAGACTGCCCGTCATCTGCCCCGTCTCGTTCAAGAACGGGCCAGCCATTTCCACTACACCCGAGGCCTCGATATGCGCCAGATGCGCGCTGCGGTTTTCAAGGCGGACGGGCAGGGAATCGGGTTTGTCGGTACAAATCAAAGCGACACGCATCTTCTACTCCGGTTTGAGAGGGCGGGACATAAGCGCAGAAACAGCCGAAGAAAGCGACAGTTTCCGGTCGATCAGGGCGGCGATCATCTGGGTGATTGGCATATCCACCTGCATCGTCTTGGCAAGGTTAGAGACGGCTTTGGCCGTGGCAATCCCTTCCACCGTGACCGCCGGATCAAACGTTGCATCTGCGCCCAGCGATTGGCCAAAACGAAAATTGCGCGACTGCGTCGAGGTGCAGGTCAGCACCAGATCGCCAAAGCCCGACAGGCCCGCCAGCGTTTCCGCCCGCGCGCCCAGCGCCAACGCCAGTCGCGTCATCTCGGCGTAGCCGCGCGTCATCAGTGCGGCCCGCGCAGAATCGCCCAGACCCGCCCCAATCACCACGCCGGCAGCAATGGCGATCACGTTCTTCAGCGCGCCGCCCAGTTCAGCACCGATAACATCCGTACTGCGGTAAAGCCGCAGATCCGGCGTTGAAAGCAGCCGTTGCAGCGCCTCGCCATCCATTGACGCCAGCGTCAGCGCCGTGGGCAGACCCTTCGCAATATCGGCCGCAAAACTCGGCCCTGTCAGCACCGCGACGGTAGAGGCCGGGCAGGCCTCTGCCATCAACGCGCATGCGCCTTTCAGCGTGGACAGGTCGATGCCCTTGCAGCAGGCAACCAAAGGAATACGGTCAATGCGGGCATGATGCAGCGCCAGAAACCCGCCCAGCGCCTGCATGGGCACCGAAAGGATCAACGCCTCTGCTCCCGCCAGATCATCAATTTGGGCCGTAACAGACACTGTTTCAGGAAACTGAACGCCGGGCAACCTTGCCTCATTCCGCCGCGTCGCGGCCATGCTGGCGATGTGGTTGGTGTCCCGCGCCCACAGCCGCACCTCCCGGCCATCCCGGCCTAACGTGATGGCAAGGGCGGTTCCAAAGGCACCTGCGCCGATCACTCCGATCATGCCTTTGCCCCCTTCTTGCCCGACCCGATCATCGGCGCCGCAGAGGTGTCCAGGGGCCAACGTGGGCGCGCCACCAGCCCCATGTCGTCTTGCGCGCCGCCGCGAAACCGTTCAATCCCGGCCCAGGCAATCATGGCGGCATTGTCGGTACACAGCGGCAACGGCGGGGCAAGAAACTGGCAGCCCAGATTGGCCGAAACCGTCTCTAACCTTGCCCGAATTGCAGCGTTGGCCGCCACGCCACCGGCCACTGCCAGTGCCGGGAAGGCCGGGGCCAGCTCCAGATACATCTCAATCGCGCGGCGTGTCTTTTCGGCCAGCACTTCCACCACCGCAATCTGAAACCCTGCGCATAGATCGCGGCGCTCCTGCACCGTGATGCCGCCTTGGGTTGCGATCAACCCGTCGCGCGCGCGCAGCAGGGCGGTTTTCAGACCCGAAAACGACAGGTCGCAGCCGGGCCGATCCAACAGAGGGCGTGGAAAGACGAATCGTTTCGGATCGCCCAGCGCGGCCTCCGCTTGCACAGCAGGCCCTCCCGGTTGCGGCAGACCCAGTAGCTTTGCCGTTTTGTCAAACGCCTCACCTGGTGCGTCGTCAATCGTTCCAC
>CAMFLG010000096.1 GCA_945957495.1 uncultured Pseudorhodobacter sp.
ATCAGGCGTAGCACTGATAAATCGCAATCTGCAATGGCCGCCTAGGTTATGCTGAGTTGGAAATCGGAGTCACTCTCACTTCTCCGCATATCCTAATTCCTTTATCTCAATTCCGATAACTTAAATCCACCAATCTGAATTCAATCGTTCCTCTGGCGGAGCGCCCATCCTTACTTCTCGTTCCGTTTTCCTTTCTGCGAAATCCTGCATTCCGATGCGCTGATCTTCGGGAAGCAGCGCAGCTCAGGTCGTGGGTAAGCAGCGCAAGCCACTGTAAATGCACATATCATCTCCTTCGATACGGTGCTGTCCTGCACTGATCTCTTTCCGGGTCTTCTGGCGCAGCGCTGTGCTGCAATTGCTACGGATGGGCATCTGCTGCACCAGAGAAATGCGCTCTTTGCAGGGCTTGATTGCTCTTGCTAATTTGGAGGGGAAGGGTAAAAGAAAGACATGGTAGGAAATGCGATATGTCTACAATAATTCGGCGGTTGGTGGTGATGGTAAAATCTGTGTCTGGTGAAACGCGGCCCAAGCCGAAATTAAGACCAGGGACTGCGGCTCAGCTTGCAGCCGTGCCAAAGAAGCCGAGTGAGGCGCCTCGACGTGGCCGCCCGGTCGCGGACGGGGCCGGGCAGGTCGTCAGTTGCCGTCTGCCTGCCGAAGAACTGCGTGCCTTCGACGCCCTTTGCGCTCAGCTTGGCGCAAAATCCCGTTCGGATGGGGTGCGGTCGATTGTTCGGATGGCCTCTGGCTTCCTCGAATTCAGCCGGGAGGACAGCGCGAAGCTGGAGGAGATCCGCTACGAACTGGGCAAGATCGGCACCAACGTGAACCAGATTGCCCTGGCCGCGAACCGGGGCAGGGCCCCGATGGTCCGGGCGCAATGGGCGTCAGTCGAAGAATTGCGGCGATCATTGCCCTTGGTGACGAAGGCGCTGAGCCAGATCATCGCTGAGCGCCGGCGGCAGGGCGTGGCGCTGTTCCGCAAGTTTGTCGAAGCTCAGGAAGGCGCACGCCATGGTTAGGCCTGGGTCGCATCCCGTCGGGCTGGCAGAGGCCGTTCTCGGGGAGATCAACGTCCTGCGCCCGCAGCAGGGCAAGGTGAAGGCGGATAGATCATCGTCCAGACGCGGGTTCAGCTTCTCTGCGCGCGCCAGCCAATTGTGGCGGTTTTCGCTGGGATCAAACGCGGCGGTGCTGAAGAAAATCGGCAAAGGCGGCACGGCCAATGCCAAAGAACTGGCGGCGCAGATGGACTATCTGTTCTCGAAGTCGGCTGCGATCTTCGGCAACGGGGTCGCGTTGGATGCAGATGCCAAGGGGCTGACCAAGGGCGAGCGCAACGAGATCGTGGGGGATTGGGTCGAAGACTGGCGCGGCTCGCCCAAGAACGGCCACACCACGCATTTGCTGATGAGCTTTCCATCCCATGTCCGGCCAGAGAAGGCAAAGCTGATCGCGGAGGCCTGGGCCTTCGAGATGTTCCAGTCAGGAGAGCATCAGGATGATGTCTGGTCCTATGTGGCAGCACTGCACAGCGACAAGTCACATCCGCATGTCCACATGGTGATCAACAACCGGGGCACGGTGAATGACATATGGTTCTACATGGCCAAGGAGCACGCCTTCAATCTGGATGTCATGAAAGAGCGCATGGTGGCGATCGCGGCTGAAGAGGGCGTGTTTCTGGATGCCACTTCGCGCGCTGAGCGTGGCTTGCTGACTTACGGTCCGTCGCGGGCTGAGATCGAACGGGCACGGATTGAAGGCAGGGCACCTTCAGAACGGCCCCGCGAGGGCAAGGCGCTGGAGGACGCCTTGGCTACAATGGCGCGCACGGCGGATGCGATGCGCAGTCTGAGCCATGTCGCGGCGCTGACGGGTTTGCCGGAGATTGGCGAGAATATTGCCAAGGCCGAAGAAGCGTTGCGGCGGGGTGGGGTGTTGCAACCGTTTCCGGGTGATGTGGCCACAGCGGAGCGGGCGGATCTCGACAAGCATTTCAGCGGATGGATGGCTGAGGCAGAGGACAAGATCCGGAAGATGCCGGTCGCCGAGCGCAAGGATATGCGGGACGAGCTTTATGGTTATGCCATCGACATCGCCAAGGGTTTGGGCGACGCGCGCGGCGCGCAACTGCTGCAGATGCTGCCGCAGTCTAAGCTCTATGCGACCAGTCTTGCAGGCGATCAGGTGACAAGGGGCAGGGATGCAGTTGATCTTCAGCCAGGGGCTGCGGATCGGCTGAACGCGGACATTGTCAGCAAAGCGGTGGCACTGGGTCTTAGCGGTGACCGTATCGCCGAGCGGCTGGAAACCGGTGCCGCCAATGCTTGGGAGGAGCGGGGCTGGGTGCGCAGTGACTTGCTGGTACTGTCAGGGCGACGGCGTACTGACCTTCGCAACCCGGATCAAAGCCGGAAGGTCGTCGATGATCTTGAACGCTTCTACGAAACCGCAGCAAAGTTGATCGAGCATGCCCGCGAACATGACTTGATGCCGGACAATGACCGGCTGCTGCGGGCCCTTGGGTCGATGGGCCGTATCATGCAGGCGGATGGCAAAGTGGAATTCCGGGGGGATGCCCATGCTGAGCGGTTCGCCGATGAACTGCGTCTGCGTTATGGCAAAGGGGTTGTGGTGGAGCTGGCTGCCGGAAGGACGGAACGATTGGCTGCGGATTTCGAGGATGCAGACCAGCGGAATTGGATCGCGCGGGCGGTTGTTTCGGCGGCAAAGTCGCATGTGGCGTTCGGGCTGACGCTGAGCGAGGCACGGCACGCTGAGCGATTGTTCGCATCAGCTCCTGTTCGAGATGGGCCTGACTGGGAGCGGTGATGCCGCTTAAATCGCGCGCGGGCTGCCTTCGGACTTCAGCACGTGCCGTAATGGCCGCCGGAATATCGGCAGTATTCGGTGGCAGCGCCTGAACGGATCATCTCTGCCGCGATATCACGGCCGTCGGGCAGCAGACACTGAGCAACCAAGCGTCCATAGCGATCAATGTCCAGAACAGCGCAGGGCTGCTGTTTGCCGGATAGGCATCGATGACGAATCCAACATAGACGAACCCCTTCCAGGTGGCGACATAGGGGAAATCGCTGCCCTACAGCCTGTTCGACGCGGACCCCGGCCTTTTTGACCCAGCCGTTCAGCGAATGCGCCGAGCAGCCGATGTTCGTGGCGATCAACATAATGGCCCGCCAACGCGATCCGTGCTGGCCTCGGTATCCAACACCAACTGCACAGCGCGCTCGGGCACTTCAGGCGAAAGTTTGATCGTGGTCTTGCGCATGATGCTCAACCTTGCTCAGGAGTTGGAGCATCCGGTAAGCCTAACACTTGAAAATCGACATCATGCCGGGTTGTTCTGCCTTTGCGCTGATGGCCGAGACGAAATGTTGCTCGAAGGCGATGGCCAGTGGGCTTTGTACGCGGCCCTCGCGGCGCAGCAGGCAGACCTGACGGCGGCAGCTTTCGTCGCGCAGGGATAGTTCTACCAAAGGTGGAGGCAGGCCGACCGTGGCAAGGCCGGGCAACAAGGTTACACCTATGCCCGCGCGCACCATTGCCAGCAGCGAGGTGACATTGCGCACGCGCAGCTTAGTTCTGGAGGCGATGGCCTGGAATTCTGCCGCCTGAATGCCGCGCGTGGTCTCATTAAGGATCAGCGGCACGGCCTCCAGATCCTGCCAGGCCAGCGGTTTGGTGTGCTGCGCCAGGGGCGAATCCACGCGGCACACCAACTTCATGTTGTCTTCAAAAATCGGCGTGGTCAGCAGGCCCGCCTCGGTTACGCCAATGCTGGCGATGCCCAGATCGGCCTGCCCGCTGGTGATCAGCTTGCGCACATCGGCGCTGTCGGTATCGACAAGATCAATCTCGGCACTGGGGCGGCTGGCTAGAAAACTGGCCAGCATGTCCGGGATCAACAGCGCTGCAACGGAAGGCACCGAGGCGATGCGCAACCGCCCGCTGAACCCCGAGGCGTATTCCTTGATCAGATCAATCGCAGTGTCGTGGTCGCGCAGCAGCACCTTGGCCACGCCTAGCACAAAGCTGCCCAGATCGGTCAGGCTGTGCTTGCGGTCTGATTCAAACAACGGCGCGCCGAGTTGGTCTTCGACCTGCTTCAGGGTCATCGAGATCGCCGATTGCGTGCGAAACAACCGATCCGCCGCATCGCGGATGTTGCCACATTCGGCAACGGTGGCAAACACGCGCAGGGCTTCGGTGCGGATCATGGCTGACTTCAGATTTATTGAAACTGGATCAAAGAATAGTCGTTTGGCTGAAGCGGGTCAAATGGGGAAACTGCCCGGCGATTGGACTAGGAGCATACGATGACGGGCACAGCGATAGCAGGCAAGCAGATGGGTTTGGACGAGGTCGAGGCTTTGGCACTGCAGGCCCTTGTTGCGGCGGGCGCCTCTGATGCAGCGGCGCAAGCGGTGGCGCGGTCGATCCGTCTGGCCGAACGTGACGGCATCCGCAGCCATGGCCTGTTGTATTTGCCGATCTACGCCGAGCATCTGCGCTGTGGCAAAGTGCTGGGCATGGCCGCACCTGTGGTCACACGGCCAAAGCCGGGCAGCATCCGCGTGGATGCTGCGCACGGCTTTGCCCATACCGCGATAGATGCGGGATGGACCGATTTCACCGCAGCGGCGCGGCAGAACGGTATCGCCGCACTCAGCCTGCACAATTCCTACAATTGCGGTGTGTTGGGGCATCATGCCGAACGGCTGGCCGAGGCCGGGCTGGTCGGGCTGTGCTTTACGCACGCTCCAGCCTCTATCGCGCCGATGGGCGGCAAATCGCCCGTGATCGGCACCAACCCGTTTGCCATTGCGGTGCCGGATGGCGCAGGCGGGGCGCTGCTGGTGATCGACCAATCGGCCAGTGTGGTGGCGAAATCCGAAATCCTGCTGCGCGCCCGCAAGGGTGAGCGGATTGAACCAAACTGGGCGCTGGATGCCGAAGGCAGGCCGACGACGGTGGCGGAAGAAGCGCTGCGGGGGTCCATGCTGCCCGCGGGTGGGCAAAAGGGCTTCGGCTTGGGGCTGATGGTGGAAATCCTTGCAGCGGCGCTGAGTGGCGCGAACCTCAGCCGCGAGGCCAGCCCGTTTTCAGGCACCGCTGGCGGCCCGCCGGGCACGGGGCAATGTTTTATTGCGTTGGACCCCGCAGGTTTTTCCGGCGCTGTGTTCCAGCAAAGTCTGCACCGACTGGCCGGATCCATCACCGATCAACCCGGCGCACGCTTGCCGGGGGCGCGGCGCAAGGCCAACCGGGCGCGGATCGAAGCTGCAGGCGTGTTTGTCGATGCGGCGCTGCTGGCACGCATCGAAGCGCTGCTTCAATTTAATTGAAATTGACTTAATTTATATTCGTTTGATTGAAGCAAAACCGCGACCTAGCCTTCGTGTCGGGCCCAGCATGGCGTGCATCTGCGGCGAATCTAATCAAAAACGGGGAGTCAGCATGAAAATCACATCCAACCTTACCGCCGCAGCCCTTGCGGGGCTTTTGGCCGTTGCGGGCAGCAGTTCTGCCAAAGCCGCTGATTGCGGCACTGCAGGTCCGATCACGATTGCCGAAATGACCTGGCTGTCGGCAGGCACACTGGCGCATGTCGCGCAAAAGATCATGTCGGCGGGCTATGGCTGCGATGCGCAGCTTATTCCGGGCGATACCGTGCCCACCGCCACCTCGATGCTGATCAAGGATCAGCCCGATGTCGCCCCCGAGTTGTGGGTATCGACCGCACAGTCGATCTGGGATGAAATGCAGGCCAAGGGCAATGTTTACAAAGCCTCGGACATTTTCGCCTCGGGCGGTGAAGAAGGTTGGTGGGTGCCCGATTACGTTGCCGCAGAACATCCCGAGATCAAGTCGATTGAAGACCTGAAGGCCAACTGGGCGGTGTTCGCCGATGCCTCCAACCCCGAAAAGGGCCGGCTTTACGGCTGCCCTCCGGGCTGGGGTTGCGAGCCGATCACCAACAACCTGTTCAAGGCGCTGGGTCTGAAAGAGACATGGGAGCTGTTCCCCTCGGGTTCGGGCGAGACGCTGAAAGCCTCGATCGCCAAGGCCGTTTCGCGCAAAGAGCCGTTCATCGGCTATTACTGGGGCCCGACCGACGTGATCGGCAAATATCATATGGTGCGGATGGAAACCCCGCCGTTTGATGCCGAAAACTACAAATGTCTGGTGGATATCAACTGCGCCGATCCGAAAGTCAGCGGCTGGGCCAAGGGTGAGGTTGCGGTGGCGGTGGTGACATCGCTGAAAGAGCGCGCGCCGGAAGTGGCGGCATTCTTGGGCAAGATGCAGGTGCCGAACAATGACATCAGCGCTGTGCTGGCCTGGGGCGACGACAATGGCGCCACAACGGATGAGGTCGCGACCTATTTCCTGAAAAACTACGAGGCGATCTGGACCCAGTGGGTGTCCGCCGATGTGGCCGACAAGGTGCGCGCGTCGCTTTAAACGCAAACTGGGGCAGCGCGCTGTGCTGCCCCCTTCCCTCCTCTGGTGATTGGAGCAAACCCCGTGGCCCAAGGCTTTCCCGAAATTTTCGATGTTCGCGCTTTGGGTCGCGCCATTGACACAGGCTTCAACCAGATCGTCGCAGACTATGGGGCGACGCTGGAGGCGATCTTTCTGCCCATCCTCAAGCTGTTACTGGCGATGGAAAAAATCCTGCAATGGTTGCCGTGGTGGGTGGTTATTCTGGTGCTGGCGGCTTTGGCCTATGCGGCGTCGCGCCGCTGGGGGATTGCTTTGGCGGTGGCGGTGATGACCTTTGCCATCGGGTTGATCGGAGTCTGGGATGCGGCGATGGCGACGATTGCGCTGATGGTCGTGGCTACCTTGCTGGCGGTGATTGTCGGCCTGCCGATTGGCGTTGCGATGTCGCGCTCAAAGCGGATGCAATCCATCACCTTGCCGGTGCTGGATGTGATGCAGACTATGCCGATCTTTGTTTATCTGATCCCGTTTGTGATGCTGTTTGGCCCCGGAAAAATCCCTGCCCTGCTGGCCACCATTGTCTTTGCCATCCCGCCGGTGATCCGGTTGACCAATCTGGGTATCCGCGGCGTTGACCCCGAAATTGTCGAGGCCACCCGCGCCTTTGGCGCATCGCCTGCGCAAATCCTGCTGTCGGTGCAGATCCCCTTGGCGCTGCCAACCATTCTGGCGGGCATCAACCAGACCACGATGATGGCGCTGTCGATGGTGGTGATCGCCTCGATGATCGGTGCGGGCGGTCTGGGCTATCAGGTGTTGCAGGGCATCCAGCGGCTGCAGATCAGTTCGGGGCTGATGGCGGGGCTGGGGATCGTGCTGCTGGCGATCATCTTTGACCGTATTGCCCAATCCTATGGCAAGCGAATGCAGAAATCCTTGAAACTGGATCATTAAGCCATGACCACTCCGTTCAAAATTCGTGTCGAACAGGTGTCGAAAATCTTCGGGCCTGATCCGAAAACCGCGATGGCTGCGGTCAATGCCGGGATGGGCAAGGCCGCGTTGCTGGCGCAAAGCAATCATGTGCTGGGGCTGCACAACATCAACCTGAACATCCGCGCCGGGGAAACGTTTGTGATCATGGGGCTGTCGGGTTCGGGGAAATCCACGCTGATCCGGCATTTCAACCGCTTGATCGAGCCTACGGCGGGGCGGATTCTGGTGGATGATACCGATGTTCTTAGCCTGAATGCCGCTGATCTGCGCAGTTTCCGGCGCAAGAAAATCTCGATGGTGTTTCAGCGTTTTGCATTGCTGCCGCACAAGACCGTGCTGGAAAACGTGATTTACGGGCTGGTGATCGACGGGATGCCGAAGGCTCAGGCCCGTGCCAAGGGCGCCGAACAGGTCGCCTTGGTGGACCTTGCCGGGTTTGAAAACCACTATCCCGGCCAGCTATCGGGCGGCATGCAGCAAAGGGTGGGACTGGCCCGCGCGCTTGCCACCGATGCCGAAATCCTGCTGATGGACGAGGCATTCTCGGCGCTTGATCCGCTGATCCGCCATGACATGCAGTTGCAACTGCGCGAGATTCAGGCGCGGCTGCACAAGACCATCGTCTTTATCACGCATGATCTGGATGAAGCTTTGCTGCTGGGCGATCACATCGCCATTCTGAAGGACGGCGTGCTGCGCCAGGTTGGCACCGGGCCGGAAATTCTGGTCTCCCCCGCGGATGATTACGTGGCGCGGTTCGTGCGCGACGTGAACCGGGCGCGGATCGTGACCTGTGGGGCGCTGGCTGTGCCGGGGCAAGCCGGTGGAGATATCGAGCTGTCTGCCGATCAGACCATCGAATCCGCCTATGCTGCATTGGCGCAAACCGATGCTCCGCTTACAGTTCGGCAGGCAAATGGCGATCTGGCGGGCGTGCTGACCCGCCAACAGGTGTTTGACGCTTTGGCACGAGCCTGAGGCGATGCAAAAAGGAAGACCCATGACGATTGAAACGCGCAACCATATTGCGGGCCACTGGCAACATGGCGCAAGCACCGTCGAGAACCGCAATCCGTCTGATCTGAGCGATGTGATCGGCCATTTTGCCCAAGCCAGTGCTGCGCAACTGGATGAGGCGATTGCCGCCGCCCGCGCGGCCCAGCCGATCTGGTGGGCGGCGGGGATTCAGAAGCGGCATGACGTGTTGCTGGCGATTGGCACCGAGTTGATGGCGCGCGCGGCCGAGATCGGCACGCTTTTGGCCCGCGAGGAAGGCAAGACCTTGGCCGAAGGCAAGGGCGAGGTTTACCGCGCGGGGCAGTTCTTTACCTATTACGCCGCCGAGGCGTTGCGGGTGATCGGGGATCACGCCCAAAGCGTGCGCCCCGGCATCGAAATCGACGTGCGGCGCGAGGCGGTGGGCGTAGTGGCGATCATCAGCCCTTGGAATTTCCCAGTGGCGACGCCCGCGTGGAAGATCGCGCCTGCATTGGCCTATGGCAATGCGGTGGTGTGGAAGCCCGCCAACCTGACACCTGCCAGCGCCGTGGCATTGACCGAGATCATTACCCGACAAGATATCCCGCCGGGGCTGTTCAATCTGGTGGCAGGGCCGGGGCGTGATGTGGGGCAAAAGCTGGTCGAACATCGCGGCAT
>CAMFLG010000097.1 GCA_945957495.1 uncultured Pseudorhodobacter sp.
TACCCGCAACAATAGCTGCGGTTGGGTGGGAAGGCAGTTCATCCCATTAGGTCAAGTGCAAGCGACATCAGAATCGGCATATAGAAGAAGTTCTGGGTGCCAATTCTGATATTCTTGCGTTTGATCTCTGATTGTTCCGAATTCATTTCTCGTTCATTCCAGAGTTTTCAGCCCCGTCTGCGGATCCGCCCAAGCTTAGGAAACAGCCTCAGGCTCCACTAGAGCCGCATGTCGCCACTGAAACACGAACCATGCCTTGCGTCTAGGTTTTGGCCGAAAAAGCTCTCCCGCCATTGCCCTTTGCCTCCCCCTGCGGCAACGACCTGCCCAACATCCGCCGCGTGACGCAAAACAGCCGCCCGGCGGACGTGGTGCTGCGGTTTGGCTGACGCCCAGTTCAACGCGCGGCCCCAAGCCCGTTTCCTAAACTTTGTCTAAAAGTTCGCTTCATCTGTTCTCAAATATCCCACGGGGGCAAGCCCCGCAGGGGCGCGGGGGTGTGAAACCCCCGCTCGTGGGCAGGGCCGGGCGCGGCACCGCAGCCTTGCGCCCTAACGTATGCACGTCTGACATACGTTCAGGCATACGTCCGGCATACGCGAAACATACCCGCCCAAACCGCCGTTTGCGGCGTTTCAACCCCCCGGCGGCAGCGCCTTGCGGCCCTTGGCGCGCTCCAGCCCCAGGCGGCGCTCGCGCCAGATGATCAATATCCCCGCGGTTATCACCAGCCCCGCCCCGATCAGCATCGTCCGCGTTGGCACCTCGCCAAAGGCGAAATAACCGATCAGCAGCGCGAAGAGCATCGACGCATAGTCAAACGGCGCCACCAAAGAGGCATCCGCCTCGCGGTAGCTTGAGGTCAGCAGGATCTGCCCCACCCCACCCAGCAGCCCGCACGATACCAGCAAGACCGCCTCCAGCGGTGTCGGCACCACCCAGCCAAAGGGAATCGTCAAAAGCGCCAGCAGCGACGACGACAGCGAAAAATAAAACACGATCGCCGCCGTCTTTTCGCTATGCACCAGCTTGCGCACGAAAACCTGCGCCAGTGCTGCACAAAACGCCCCGCACAGCACCAGCATCGCGCCAAACGCCTCTTGCGAGGATGCCGCATCGCCTGACACAATCGTCAGGCGCGGCGATAAAACCACCATCACCCCGGTCAACCCCAGTGCAACCGAGGCGATGCGGAACAGCCGCACATCCTCGCCCAGAAACATCGCTGCAAACACCACCACCAACAAAGGCGAGGCATAGCCAATCGCCGTCACTTCGGGCAGCGGCAGATAGGCAAGGCCCGCAAAGCCCAGCCCCATCGCCATCGTGCCCATCAACCCGCGCCAGAAATGCCCGAACAGATTTTGCGCGCGAAACCCGGTCGCCAATTCGCCCCGTATCGCCAGCCAGGCCACAATCACCGGCATGGCAAAGAAGGACCGGAAAAACACCGTCTGCCCCGGCGGCACATGCTGCGCTGTCACCTTGATCAGCGACGACATCACGATGAACACCATCACCGAGCCCAGCTTCAACGCGATCCCGCGCAGCGGGCGGTCGGGGGGATGCGGGGTATCGTGCATGGCAACCTCTGGGTAGACGGGCCAAATCCGCACTGGACGAAGGCTCCGCCATAAGCTTCCCTATCCGAAAGGAGATTACCATGCCGAAAGCACCGCTATCAGACCGAATTGATCAGGGCCGCGGGATCACGCCCGCCGATATTGTGCTGAAAGGCGGGCGGGTGTTCGATCTGATCACAGGTGATTTGGTCGCCACCGACGTGGCGATCTGCGGCGATACCATCGTGGGCGTGTTCGGCGATTACTCGGGCCGGGTCGAGATCGACGTGACTGGGAAAATCCTTGTCCCCGGATTCATCGACACGCATCTGCACATCGAATCCAGCCTTGTCACCCCGTTTGAATTCGACCGCTGCGTGTCGCCGCATGGCGTGACCACCGCGATCTGCGATCCGCACGAAATCGCCAATGTCTGCGGTCTGACTGGCATCGGCTATTTTCTTGAGGCCTCATCGCGCACCCTGATGGATATTCGCGTCAACCTTTCGTCCTGCGTGCCCTCGACCCATATGGAAACCACCGGCGCGCGGCTGGAGGCGGCCGATCTGGTGCCGCTGATGCATCATCCGCGGGTGATAGGGCTGGCCGAGTTCATGAACTACCCTGGCGTTCTGCACAAAGACCCGGGCTGCATGGCGAAACTGGAGGCGTTCGAGGGCCGTCATATCGACGGCCACGCACCGCTTTTGCGCGGCAATGATCTGAACGGCTATATCGCGGCGGGTATTCGCACCGAGCACGAGGCGACCACCTATGACGAGGGGTTGGAGAAGCTGCGCAAGGGCATGCGGGTGCTGATCCGCGAAGGCTCGGTTTCCAAAGACCTGCATGCGCTGGCGCCCTTGCTGACAGAACGGCATGCGCCTTATCTGTGCCTTTGCACCGATGACCGCAACCCGCTGGACATCGCCGAACACGGCCATCTGGATTACCTGATCCGCACCGCGATTGCGCTGGGGGCGCAGCCCTTGGCCACCTACCGCGCCGCCAGCCTTTCGGCGGCAGAGGCGTTCGGGCTGAAGGATCGCGGGCTGATCGCGCCGGGCAAGCGGGCCGATATCGTGGTGATCGACACGCTGGAAGACTGCCATGTCGCCCGCGTCTTTACCGGCGGGGGCGAGATTACGGCGGCGAACTTTGCCGCCCGCGCGGTGATCCCGCCCGTCGCGCGCCATTCGGTGAAGGCCCCGCCGATCAAGGCGCGGCATTTCCGCACCGGCGGCAACCGGGTGGAAACGCCGGTGATCGGCATTGTGCCGGGCAAGATCATCACCCCGCATCTGACCTTCGATATCGCGCCGCAAGATGGTGACAAACGGCCCGACATCGCGCGCGATCTGGTCAAGATCGCGGTGATTGAACGCTATGGCCTCAACGGCAATGTGGCGACCGGGTTCGTGCAGGGTTTTGGGTTGCAGCGCGGCGCCATCGGATCGACGGTCTGCCACGATCACCACAACATCGCGATTGTGGGGGTGGATTACGACGATATGGCGCTGGCGGCGAACCGGCTGGGCCAGATCGAGGGCGGCTTTGTGGTGGTAGAGGGGGGCAGGGTTCTGGCCGAACTGGCGCTGCCCGTCGCCGGGTTGATGAGCCTGAAATCCTTTGAAGAGGTTCACGACGATCTGGTCAAGCTGCGCGCCGCCGCAAAATCGCTGGGCGTGGTTCTGGAGGAACCCTTCCTGCAACTGGCCTTCCTGTGCCTGCCGGTGATCCCGCACCTGAAGATCACCGATCATGGCATGGTGGATGTGGACCGGTTCGAGGTGATGCCCTGAACCCTGTCGCACGCGTGCGACAGGTGGTGGGGTGTGGAATATCAATGGGTTAAACGGATCTATTCAGATTGTGTTAAGGTTCCCAGACATGGGGCGCAAGACAGGCGTCGCTTAGGTCCGGATGAAGCGGAACGCAGCCGAGGCAGCCCAGCCTGCGACGGCGGCCATGACCAGCGACAGCACGCCATAAAGCAGCGCCTGCTGGTGGGCGAGGTTGTAAAGGAACCGCTCCAGCCCGGCCTTGCGCACGTCGATCACCCGCTCTTGGCTGTCCAGCACGCGGCCGTCGCGCAGGATGAACAGGCGCACCACATAATGCCCTTCGGTCAGGTTGGCTGGCAGCGCGACATCGGTGCGAAACAGGGTTTGTTCGACCAGTTGCACCGAGTTTTCGTCCACACGGTAACGCTCATTCTTCAACCGGATGCGTTTGAGCGCATCGGTGAAATCCTGCGAATTGTCGGCCTCTTCGCTGATGCCGACGGCGCGGATCACATGCGGCAGGGTGATGCGATAACGCAGATCGTCGGTTTCCGAGAGAATATCGGCCAGCTTGCCGGTGGTCGCCACGGCGTAAAAGCTGGGGGCGGCATCAATCTGTACGGATGATCTGTTCATCCAGATCCCGGCCACACGTTCCTTGCGGCGGATGATCAGCGGGGTCGAGGGGCCTTCGACGGTGACGATCACCTCTAGCCGGCTGTCGGCGGGCATGGGGGAATCGCGTTTCACCGCGCCGTAGATCAAAATCTCTGACCCGTCGAAATTGGCGGTGATCTGCACACGGTTCTGGCTAAGCCCGGTGACAATGCGTTCGTCCGCCCCGGCGGGAAGGGCGGCGATCAAAAGGGCCGCTGCAAGGGCAAGAAGCCGCCTCATGGCTGCACCGTCGCGATCGAAAACAGCTCTGCCGGTTGCAGCAGCATGTCAAAACCTATCTTGAGGCAGACGGCCAGCACCAGCAGCGCCAGCAGGATGCGCAGCTGTTCCGCCTTCAGCCCCTGCGAGACGCGCGCGCCGACCTGTGCGCCGATCACCCCGCCGATGATCAGCAGAAAGGCCAGCAGCATATCGACGGTCTGGCTGTTGACCGCGTGCATGATCGTCGTAAAGCTGGTGGTGAAGATGATCTGAAACAGCGATGTGCCCACCACAACCCTTGTGGGCATGCCCAGCAGATAGATCATCGCGGGCACCAGGATAAAGCCGCCGCCCACCCCCATGATGGCCGACAGAAAGCCCACCAGCGCGCCGATCAGCGCAGGCGGCAGAACCGAGATATACAGGCCCGAGGCGCGGAATTTTATTTTCAGCGGCAGGCCATGCACCCAGGTATGCACATGCGACCGGCGCACCGGCGCCGCCGCCCCCAACCGCCGCGACCGCAACAGCGCGCCCAGCGATTCCACGAACATCATGCCGCCGATCAGGCCCAGAAACAGCACATAAGACAGTTGCACGAACAGGTCGATCTGCCCCAGCGCGGTCATCCAGGCAAACACCTGCACCCCCACCCAAGACCCGGCGAAACCGCCGATCAACAGCACAAACCCCATGCGGAAATCCACCGCCTTGCGTTTGACCTGCACCAGCACGCCCGAAATCGACGAGGCGACAACCTGATTGGCGCCGGTGGCCACGGCCACGCCGGGCGGAATGCCGATGAACAGCAACAAGGGCGTGATCAGAAATCCACCACCCACCCCGAACATGCCCGACAAGAACCCGACGATGCCGCCCAGTCCCAACAAAAGGAAGGCGTTTACCGAAACCTCAGCAATGGGGAGGTAGATCTGCATGGCCAGTGGCCCGAACGGAAGGGGAAAGGGTTCAAAAACACTTGTGCGCCTTTGAATGCGTTGTCAAATCCTTGCGAATTTTCATCGCAGACTGCGTAGAAAATGTCGCAGTACCCGTTCCAGTTTTGCCGCACCCAAGGGGGCCATCGCCTTGGTGTGTTCGTGGCTTATCTGTTCGTCCGACATTCCGGCGGCCATGTTGGTGATGGTGGAAATCGCCGCCACCCGCAGGCCCAGAAAGCGCGCAAGGATGACCTCCGGCACGGTGGACATGCCCACGGCGTCGCCGCCAAGGATCTTGATCGCGCGAATTTCGGCCGGGGTTTCGAACGAGGGGCCGGAATACCAGGCGTAAACGCCTTCGGGCAGGGCAACGCCCTCTGCCGCCGCGCTGGATTTCAGCGCCTGACGCAGATCGGCGTCGTGGGCGGTGGTCATCGGCACAAAGCGCGCGTCGGTCTTTTCGCCGATCAGCGGGTTCAGCCCGGAAAAGTTGATGTGATCGTTCAACAGCATCAGATCACCCGGGCGGATATCGGGCCGCAAGCTGCCCGCCGCGTTGGTGGCCAGCAGGGCCGTGGCCCCCAGCGCCTGCAACACCGTCAGCGGCAAGCGCATCGCCGAAGGGTTGCCGTTTTCATAGTAATGCTCGCGCGCGCCGAACACGGCGACGCGCACGCCTTCCAGATCGCCGATCACCAGATTGGGATTGTGACCCGATACGCCGACATGCGGAAACCCCGGCAGATCGGCGTAGGGGATGGCCACGCCTTCCACCGCCCCCGCCAGATGCCCCAGACCAGAGCCCAGGATCAGGCCCAGCCGCACCGGTTCTGCGCCCGCGCGGGCACGGATGGTGGCAAGGCAGTCTTCAACGTTCTTTGACATAGGGCTCGCCTCCTGCGCGCGGGGGAATGGCCTTGCCGACGAAGCCCGCCAGCACCAGCACCGTCAGGATATAGGGCAGTGCGTCCAGCATCGACACGGGAACCTTGCGCCCCACCACCGATTCCACCACATCCGGGCGCAGGGCCAGCGCCTGAAAGAACCCGAAGAGCATGGTTGCCCCCAGGGCCTGCCACGGCCGCCATTTCGCAAAGATCAGCGCGGCCAGCGCGATATAGCCGCGCCCGGCCGTCATCTCACGCCCGAAACCGGCTTGCAGGGCGGTGGCCATATAGGCCCCGGCGATGCCGCACAGCACGCCGGTGATCGCCACGGCGGCATAGCGCAGGCCCACCACCGACACCCCCGCCGTATCCACCGCCGCCGGGTTTTCACCCACTGCGCGCAGACGCAGGCCAAAGCGGGTGCGATACAGGATCCACCAGGTCAGCGGCACAAAGGCCATCGCGGCATAGACCAGAATCGAATGGCCCGAAATCACCTCGGCATAAAGCGGGCCGATCAGCGGCACGTCGCGGACCGCATCAACGAAGGGCAGGTTGATCGGGTTGAACCGCGCCGCCCCCTCCAACGGTGGGGTGCGCCCGCCCTGACCGAACAGCGCCTGCGCGATTAGCACCGTCATCCCCGAGGCCAGAAAGTTCAGCGCCACGCCGGAAATCAACTGATTGCCACGGAAGGTGATCGAGGCCACGCCATGCAGCGCGGCAAAGATCAACGAGGCGCCGATCCCGGCGAAAAGCCCGGCCCAGGCCGACCCGCTCATCGCGGCGACGGCGCCTGCGGCCATCGCGGCGGCCAGCATCTTGCCTTCCAGACCGATATCGAAAATGCCCGACCGTTCGGAATACAGCCCCGCCAGACAGGCCAACAGCAACGGCGTGCCCAGACGCACGGTTGAGGCCAAGAGTTGCATCAGTGTCGCATAATCCATTACGCGACCCCCTTCTTGCCAAAGCTGAACACCCAGACCAGCAGCATCCGCACCATCTGATCCAGCGCCCCGGTGAACAGGATCACCAGACCCTGCACCACAATCCGCATCTCTAGCGGGATCGTTGTGTTCAGGCCCAGCGCCGCGCCGCCCTGATAGAGGAACCCGAACAACAGCGCCGCCAGCAGCACGCCCAAGGGGTGATTGCGCCCCATCAGCGCCACCGCGATGCCGATGAACCCGGCCCCTTCGGCAGAGTTCTGCAGCAACCGTTCCGCCGCACCCATGACGTTGTTGACAGCCATCATCCCCGAAAGCCCCCCGGAAATCAGCATGGCGATCATGGTGATCTTCACCGGGCTGATACCCGCGTATTGCGAGGCCTTTTCCGATTTGCCGAAGGCGCGGATCTGAAAGCCCAACCTTGTGCGCCACAGCAGGAACCACACGATCACACAGGCCGCCAGCGCGATGAACAGCGTCACGTTTGCAGGCACGTTTGAATAAAGCTGTTCGCCCGCCGCGTTCAGCTTTGGCGAGCCGTCGGCGTTGACCTTGGCGAAAAAGCCCCGCAACAGCGGCATATCGCTCAGCGCGGGCAGGCTTGCGCCCTTTGGAAAGCGGGCCGAGGCCGGGTCCATCTGCCCCGGTGGGCGCAGCACATCGACCAGCATGTAAACGATCAGCGCCGCCGCGATATAGTTGAACATGATCGTGGTGATCACGATATGGCTGCCGCGCTTGGCTTGCAGATAGGCCGGAACCGCCGCCCAAGCCGCGCCAAACGCCGCCGCCCCGATCGAGGCCGCCAGCAGAGCAACTGTCCAATGCGGCCAAGGCAGGGCCAGACAGACCAGCGCCACGCCCAAACCGCCCATCTGCGCCTGACCTTCACCGCCGATATTGAACAGTCCGGCATGGAAGGCCACGATCACACCCAGCCCGGTAAAGATGAAGCTGGTGGTGTAATACAGGGTGTAGCCCCAACCGCTGGCTGATCCGAAGGCGCCTTTGACCATGATTGCCAATGCCTCGGACGGGCTTTGGCCGATGCCCAGCAGCACCAAGGCCGCGATGATGGCCGCCAGCAACAGGCTGACCAGCGGCACCAGCACCACATCGGCCCAGTTCGGAAGTTTTGTCATGTTACGCAGCCTTCCCCACGACGCCTGCCATCAAAAGACCCAGTTCCCGTTCGTTGGTGGTTTCCGGGTCGGCCGTGCCCATGATCTGCCCGTCGAACATCACGGCGATGCGGTCGGACAGCGACATGATCTCGTCCAGTTCCACCGAAACCAGCAAGATCGCCTTGCCCTGATCGCGCAGCGCAATGATCTGTTTGTGAATGAATTCAATGGCGCCGATATCGACGCCGCGCGTCGGCTGGCCGATCAGCAAAAGGTCGGGGTCTTGTTCCATCTCGCGCGCCAGAACGATCTTTTGCTGATTGCCGCCCGAGAAATTCTTGGCGGCCAACGTCGGGATCGGCGGGCGCACATCGAAGGTGGCCATCTTGTGTTCGGTGTCGGCGCGGATCGTGTCATTGTCCATCAACAGGGCGTTTTTCTGATATTTCGGATCGTTGTGATAACCGAAGGCGATGTTTTCCCAGGCGGTGAAATCCATGATCAGGCCAAGGTGTTGGCGATCCTCTGGCACATGGGCAACGCCCGCCTCGCGCCGGGTCTGGCCATTGGCCTTTGCCCCGGTCAGCGGCAGATCGGCCCCGTTCAGCGTCAGCTTGCCGGTGGCGCGGGCGATGCCGCCCAAAGCCTCCAGCAATTCGGACTGACCATTGCCGGACACGCCTGCGATGCCCAGAATTTCGCCCGCGCGGATTTCGAAACTGACGCCTTTCAGACGTTCAACCCCGTGTTCATCCTTCACTTTCAGGTTTTCGACGGACAGAACCACCTTGCCCGGGGTGGCGGGCTTCTTTTCCACTTCCAAGAGAACCTTGCGACCGACCATCAGTTCGGCCAGCGATTCCGGGCTGCTTTCGGCGGTTTTCACCGTGCCGACCATGGTACCCCGCCGCATGACAGAGACGTTATCGGTCGCCTCCATGATCT
>CAMFLG010000098.1 GCA_945957495.1 uncultured Pseudorhodobacter sp.
GGGTTCCCGACATCGACCGCGCCCTGTCACGGCTGGCGCTGGATCGGGGCGGCCCGCGCGATCTGGTCGCGATCCGGACCGGATTGACGCAGGCACGGCAGATCGGGGCGGCCCTTGCCGATGCGCCACCGCTCTTGCAAGAGGCGGCATCGGGCCTGTTCGGGCACGATCCGCTGGTGGCCCTGCTGGATGCGGCGCTGGTTGCAGAGCCGCCGCTGTTTGCCCGTGATGGCGGCTTTGTCGCCGAAGGCTACGACGCCGATCTGGACGAAACCCGCAGGCTTCGCGACGAAGGCCGCGGTGTGGTGGCCAGGATGCAGGCGGATTACGTTGCCACAACCGGGATACAAAGCCTGAAGATCAAGCACAACAACGTGCTGGGATATTTCATCGAAACCACCACCACCCATGCCGACCGCATGCTGGCACCGCCGCTTTCCGAAACCTTCATCCACCGCCAGACCACGGCCAACCAAGTGCGCTTTACCACAGTTCCTTTGAGCGAACTGGAAACCAAAATCCTGAACGCTGGCAATCGCGCGCTGGAGATTGAGGCGGGCCATTTCACCGCGTTGCGTGCCGCCATCTTGGCGCAGTCTGGCCCGATTGGTGCCGCGGCGCGCGGGCTGGCAGAGATTGATCTTTCCGCCGCACTGGCCGACATTGCGCGGTCAGAAGACTGGGTAGAGCCGACGGTTGACGACAGCCACGCCTTTGCCGTGACCGCCGGGCGCCACCCGGTGGTTGAGCGCGCGCTGCGCAGGCAAGGCACCGGGGCGTTTGTGCCAAATGATTGCGCCCTGACCGAAGGCCCGACACCGGCGATCTGGCTGTTGACCGGGCCGAACATGGCGGGGAAATCCACCTTCCTGCGGCAGAATGCACTGATCGCGCTGCTGGCGCAGACGGGCAGTTTTGTGCCTGCAGCTGCCGCCCATATCGGCCTAGTCAGCCAGTTGTTCAGCCGCGTCGGCGCCTCGGACGATCTGGCGCGCGGGCGATCAACCTTCATGGTCGAGATGGTCGAAACCGCTGCCATCCTAAATCAGGCCGACGACCGCGCCCTGGTCATTCTGGACGAGATCGGGCGCGGCACCGCCACCTATGACGGGCTGTCTATCGCCTGGGCCACGATGGAGCATCTGCACGCCGCCAACCGCTGCCGCGCCTTGTTCGCCACGCATTACCACGAGCTTACCGCGCTGGCTGGAAAGCTGGAGGGCGTCGAAAACGCCACGGTGACGGTAAAGGAATGGGACGGCGAGGTGATCTTCCTGCACGAGGTCCGCAAGGGCGCTGCCGATCGCAGCTACGGCGTGCAGGTGGCGCGGCTTGCCGGTCTGCCTGCGGCCGTGATCGAACGGGCAAAGGCCGTGCTGGAGGCTTTGGAATCAGGCGAGCGTGAAGGCGGGTCGCGGCAGAAGACCTTGATTGACGATCTGCCACTGTTCCGCGCCGCGCCACCACAGGCCCCGCGCGTGACGCCCGCAAAGACCTCTGCCATCGAAGATCGGCTAAAGACCATCATCCCAGACGAACTTTCGCCCAAAGAGGCGCTGGCGTTGCTGTATGAACTGCGCGAGATGCTGCGGCCTTGACCTACCAGCGGCCGCTGGCGCCGCCACCACTTGACCTGCCGCCGCCGAAAGAGGATCGGCCAGAGCCGGAAGAGTCCGAAGAGCTGAGTTCGGCGATAATCCGGGACTCAACCCAGTTGTCACCGCAGTTGTGGCATTGGTAGTTGATCCGCTTCAGCCCGGTTGAGGAGGTGGTTGCCTCGACCACGATGGTCGTCGTCCCCTGCAAGGTGCGATAGTTACACGACCGGCAAGCGCCGTAACCGCTGAACCAGCGACGATAGGATTCGATGGTAACATGCTGGCACGCGGCACAGTGCCAGACATCGTAATCAACGCTTCCCAACCGCTCTTCAATGGTTTGGCCGGGCTGCAATCGGCTGTCATCCGCAGCCTCGTCCATCAGGTCCATCCGGGTGCCATCGACCGGGCAGAACCGCGGGCGGCGACGGCGCAGGATCTGGAACAGACGCAGACTTCCAGACAGCGCAGCAACCCCGGCTGCCGTCAGCATGGTAAGAACGGCCGCGGACGCGGTTTGAAACCACCGCTGGGCGCGTTCCCACAGGGTGAAGGGTTTGCCAACCCCAGCGTTAACCTCCAGCACCCGCACCAAGTCTTCAACGCCCGCGCTGATGCCGGGGCCGAAACGGTTCAGCCGAAAGGCGGGCAGCATGAAGTGATCAATGATCCGCTGCATTTCGGCATCCATAGCGGCGGGATAGCCAGACCCAAGCTCGATGCGCATCTGGCGGTCATCCTTGGCGACCAACACCATGACGCCATCGTCGCGCGCAGCATCGCCGACGCCCCAGGCGTTGAACAGCGCCGTCGCGAAGGGTTCGATCTGCCCGTCATGTCCGTATTGGCGCATGGTGCGCATCGTCACCACAACCGCCTCGATCCCGGTCTTGTCGTACAGATCGACAAGGCGCGCCCGAATTGCGGTCTTTTCCGCTTCTGTCAGAAGGCCCGCGAAATCATCAATATAGACATCGGAATAGGCCGGGAAACTCTGCGCCGGGGCCCGCGTGGCGAAGGCCAGGGCGAGCGCGATCCATAGGAAAAGCGCCCGCCACATGATCCTACCCCTGCGTGTTCGACGACACCCCAACCTGCGCCGGGCGCAGCAGGCGGTCGTGCAGAAGGAAGCCCACGCCCATCACCTGAATGATCTGGCCGGCCTTTGTGCCGGGCAGCGGTGCCTCGAACATGGCCTGATGCAGTTGCGGGTCAAACTGATCGCCAATCGCCGGGTTTATTTCGGAAACGCCGTGCTTGTTCAGAACTTTGATCAATTCGCGCAGGGTCAGTTCCAGCCCCTCGATCAGGGCGGCGGCCTGCGCGCGGGTTTCTTCGTTTGCGGCATCCAGAGCGCGCTTGAGGTTGTCGTAAACTGGCAGCATGTCGCGCGCGAGTTTAGATCCGCCAAACTGTTCAGCCTCACGACGATCCCGCTCGCCGCGCTTGCGGGCGTTCTCGGCATCGGCCAGCGCGCGCATGAACCGGTCACGCATGTCGTCCCGCTCGGCACGCAGTTGATCAAGGGCATCTTCCACCATCAGCGGATCAATGTCTTCCAACTCGCTTTGCTCTGGTGCGGTGTTTTCCTGCGCCATTGTTGTCTTCCTTGTCATTCCGTTCTGTCTTTCGCCGTGCCTTTATACCGAACTGCGTCCGGACAAAAGGCGGCCAACCATCTGCGCCGTGTAATCGACGATCGGAACAATGCGACCATAATTCAGTCGAGTCGGCCCGATCACGCCCACGGCGCCAATGATCTTACGATCAGCGTTCATATAGGGAGAGACAACCAAAGAGGAACCCGAAAGTGAAAAGAGTTTGTTCTCTGACCCGATAAAAATGCGCACCCCCTCTCCGGTTTCTGCAAGTTCCAGAAAATCGGCGATGTCTCGTTTACGTTCCAGATCGTCAAACAGCACGCGGATGCGGTCAATATCCTGCGTCTCGCTTGCACCTTCGATCAGATTGGCACGGCCACGCACGATCAGCCGTTCACTTGGCTCATCCGGGTTTTCCCAGACCGCAAGGCCGCTTTCCACCAGCGCCCGCGCAAGCGAGTCGATCTCTTGGCGGCGTGTGGCGATGTCATGCCCGATGGACCGGCGCAAGTCTGACAGGGTGCGGCCCTCTGCCAACGAATTCAGAAAATTGGCCGCCTCGCGCATCGAAGACGGCGTTTGGCCGGGTGGTGGCGCAAAGATCCTGTTTTCAACATGGCCGTTTGCAAAGACCAACACCACAAGGGCGCGATCCGGCGCAAGGCTGACGAATTCAATATGGCGGATCGGCGCCTCTTGCTTGGGCGCCAACACAACACTGGCGCCGCGCGTGATCCCCGAAAGCGTGCCGCCGATGTGATCCAACAAGGATGCGATATCCTGATCACCGCCCGACATAGCGCTGTCCATGACCTGACGGTCCTCGGCGGCCACGGTGCCAACCTCCAGGAGGCCATCGACAAACATGCGCAGCCCCATCTGGGTGGGCACCCGTCCGGCAGAAATATGCGGGCTTCCCAGAAGGCCAAGGTATTCTAGATCCTGCATGACATTGCGGATCGTCGCCGCCGACAATCGTTCTGTCATCGTCCGCGTCAGCGTGCGCGACCCGACCGGATCACCAGAGGCAAGATACCCTTCCACCACGCGCCGAAACACCTCGCGCGAGCGGTCGTTCATCTCTGCCAATATCTTTGCGCCGTCGGTCAATTTCCGCGATCCCCGAGACCGCTACAATAAGGAGCAGGCCACCCGAACGTCAATGATGCTTGCATCTTCATTGGCCGCCGGACTAATTGGCCGCACAGTGGAAAAAGGAATTTGCGATGCGCCCCTCTGGTCGGAAGTTGAATGAAATGCGTCCGGTTTCGATTGAAATCGGTGTGATGCGGCATGCCGAGGGGTCTTGCCTGATTAAGATGGGAGATACGCATGTGCTGTGTTCGGCCACGATCGAAGACAAGGCGCCACCCTTTCTGAAGAATACCGGGCTGGGCTGGGTGACGGCGGAATACGGCATGCTGCCGCGCGCCACCAATTCACGCACGCGGCGCGAGGCGGCGGCGGGCAAGCAATCTGGCAGAACGCAAGAAATTCAACGGCTTATCGGGCGGGCGTTGCGGGCGGGGGTAGACCGTTCGGCACTGGGCGAACGGCAGATCGTGATTGACTGTGATGTGTTGCAGGCCGACGGCGGCACCCGCTGCGCCTCGATCACCGGCGGCTGGGTCGCCCTGCGACTGGCAATGGATAAGCTGTTGAAAACCGGCGCCATTGTCAGCGATCCGATGATTGATCACGTTGCCGCCGTGTCCTGCGGCATCTATGCGGGGCAGCCGGTGCTTGATCTGGACTATCCCGAAGATTCCGCCGCCGGAACCGACGGCAACTTCATTCTGACCGGCCGCGGCCGGTTGATCGAGGTGCAAATGTCTGCCGAAGGCGCGACCTTCTCGCGGGCCGAAATGGGGGAACTCCTTGATCTGGCAGAATCCGGTGCGGCGGCATTGGTTGCCGCACAGAAGGCGGCACTTGGGCTGAAATGATGCGGAAATTTGCGGGAAACAAGCTGCTGGTGGCGACCCACAATCGCGGGAAACTGGATGAGATTTCCGCGATGATGGCCCCGCTGGGCATCGCCGTCGTTTCCGCTGGCGAATTGGGCCTGCCCGAACCCGCCGAAACCGAAACAACCTTTATCGGCAACGCCCGGATCAAGGCCCATGCGGCAGCAACAGCAACGGGCCTGCCCGCACTGGCAGATGACTCTGGCATTTCCATTGACTCCCTAGGCGGCGCCCCCGGCGTTTACACCGCAGATTGGGCCGAAACGGGCGCCGGTCGCGACTTTGGTGTTGCGATGAACCGGGCCTATGCCGAGCTTGAGGCTGTGGACGCGCCCGAACCCCGTTTGGCACAATTTCGCAGCACCTTGGTGATGGCCTGGCCAGACGGCCACGATGAGGTTTTTGAGGGCGTCGTTCACGGGCGTTTCGTTTGGCCAATGCGCGGCACGGGCCACGGCTATGACCCCATTTTTCAGCCCGACGGTTATGATATCACCTTCGGCGAAATGTCGGCCGATCAGAAGAACCTCATAAGCCACCGCGCCGACGCCTTCCGCAAACTGGTCAAGGAGTGTTTCACGTGAAACGAATTTCAACAGGATCGCCGTTTGAGGCGACGATGGGCTACAGCCGTGCCGTGGTTAAGGCCGGATGGTGCTTTGTTTCGGGCGTCACCGGCTATGACTACGCCACGATGACGATGCCGGAAAGCGCCGCAGAACAGGCGCAGAACTGCTTTGCGACGATCGGGCGCGTCTTGGCCGAAGCGGGCTTTGAAATGCACGACATCGTGCGTGTTCAATACACCGTCGTTGATGCAGCACTTGTCGATGCCATCGTGCCAGTTCTGGGCGCAAATCTGGGTGAAATCCGCCCGGCGGCCACCATGGTCATAGCAGGGCTCATCCGCCCCGAGATGAAGATTGAAATCGAAGTGACGGCCTTCAAGGGGTGATCATGGACGATTGGCAACACGGCGGCTTTGGCCTTTATCTGCACTGGCCGTTTTGCGAATCGAAGTGCCCCTACTGCGATTTCAACAGCCATGTCGCCGCAAAGATCGACCAGAACCGCTGGCAAGCCGCCTACCTTGCAGAAATTGACCGATTGGGGCACGAAACCCGCGGCCGTGTGCTGGATACCGTCTTTTTTGGCGGTGGCACGCCGTCCCTGATGGACCCTGCGCTTGTAAACGCCGTCATCGAGAAAGTGCGTGCCACCTGGCCAATGCGCAACGATCCCGAAATCACGCTGGAGGCCAATCCGGGCTCTATCGAAGCGGGTCGTTTTCGCGGCTATCGCGAGGCCGGGGTAAACCGGGTGTCAATGGGCATGCAGGCGATGAATGATGCCGATCTGCATCGATTGGGCCGCAGACACACGGCAGAAGAGGCGCGCAAAGCCTTTGAAATTGCCCGAAATTGCTTTGATAGGGTTAGTTTTGACCTGATCTATGCGCGGCAGGACCAGAACCTGCAGGATTGGCGCGCTGAACTGACAGCCGCGCTTGACCTCGCCGTCGATCATCTTTCGCTTTACCAACTGACCATCGAGGATGGCACAGCCTTTGCCGATCGCTTTGCCCGGGGCGGCTTGAAGGGTCTGCCGACCGAGGATCTGGCCGCCGATATGTATGACATCACGCAAGAGGTGTGTGATCGCTTCGGCATGCCCGCCTATGAGGTTTCAAACCATGCAAAGCCGGGCGCGGAATCGCGGCACAATCTGATCTACTGGCGGGGCGGCGACTACATGGGCATTGGCCCGGGCGCGCATGGGAGGCTTTCTTTGCAAGGTACAAGATGGGCCACCGAAGCGCCTAAACCACCCGGCACCTGGCTGTCTTTGGTCGAAGCCGGAAAACCCGGCGACCAGAGCAAACAAGCCATGTCGGCAGAAGAGCATGGTTTGGAATATCTGCTCATGTCCCTTCGCCTGTCAGAAGGTCTTGATTTGAAACGCTATACCGCCGTTTCAGGAGCGCAACTGGACCCAATCAGCGTTCAGGAACTTGTAGGTCTTGGTGCCGTCAGGTTAACCGCTGATCGCCTGATCGTCACGCCCTCTGGGCGGCTTCTTCTGAACGCGGTAATCCGAAAGCTGGCCGGGGCCTGAAGCGTCCATAGGTTATCACCGCCTGCCCTAGTCGCCCATATCCCGCGGAATCAGCGACAACGCCCGGCACAACAGATCCAGATCATCGAGCGTGCGATAGGTGATCGACACCTTTCCGCCCAAACCACCCGGCTCGTGGTCGATCCGCACGGACATATTCAAGTTCGCCGACAGATCGCTTTCCAGCGCCCGCGTGTCCGCATCCTTCTCTTCCCGATGCCGCGGCCGACGCTCGGAGATCTGCTTGCCGCCCTGCTTGCGAACCAACGCCTCGGTATCGCGGACCGACAGACCTTTGGTCAGCACCTGCCGGGCCAGCTCACTTGCATTTTCGGTCGAAATCAGCGCGCGCGCATGGCCGGCAGAGATTGAACCCGCCTTCACCATATCCTGCACGTCCTGCGGCAAGGCGAGCAGGCGCAGCAGGTTGGCGATGTGGCTGCGGCTGCGCGAAAGTGCCTGCGCGATCATCTCTTGTGTATGACCATAACGCTGCATCAGCTGTTGATAGGCCGCCGCCTCTTCGATCGCATTCAGATCGGCGCGCTGAATATTCTCGATGATAGCGATCTCAAGCACTTCCGAATCGCTGAACTCGCGCACAACCACCGGCAATTCATGCAGTTGTGCCATCTGCGCCGCACGCCAGCGCCGTTCGCCCGCGACAATCTCGAAATTACCCTCCCGCCCATGCACCCGGACGATCAGCGGCTGAATGACGCCCTTCTCGCGAATGGAATCCGCCAGATCTTTCAACTGATCCGGTTCAAAATGGCGCCGGGGCTGATCCGGATTGGGCACCAGCCGCTCTATCGGAATGCGCAACTCTTGTCGCTGTGGAGCCGTCTGAACATCATCCGCCGCGCCCAGATTGACATCGGCCATCAGCGCAGAAAGACCCCTGCCAAGACCCCGGCGATCTGCCTTCTTTTCCACTAGATCATCTCCTGCGCTTCATGGGCGGCAATCGGGTGCCTGGCCAGAACCTCAGCCGCCAGCGCCCGATAGGCTTCCGCCCCCTTCGACCCACTATCATAGCTCAGCACCGGCTGCGCATAGGACGGCGCCTCGCTGACCCGAACATTCCGCGGAATCACTGTCTTGAACACCAGATCCCCCAATGTGCTCCGGGCGTCGCTTTCGACCTGCTGCGAAAGGCGGTTGCGCGAATCCGACATCGTCAGAACGATCCCTTCGATCCGCAACTTGGGATTTGCACTGCGCCGCACCTCACGCACCGTCAGCATCAGTTGCGACAGCCCCTCCAGCGCAAAGAACTCCGCCTGCAACGGCACCAGAACGGCATCGCAGGCCACCATGGCATTCACCGTAAGCAAGCTCAGGGATGGCGGACAGTCGATAACAATAAAGTCCAGCGAAAGCGTCGCCACGCTGACGGCGCGCAGCGAATCGTGCAAAAGGAAGCTGCGTTTTTCGTTTGAAATCAGTTGAATATCGGCCGATGAAAGGTCCGAATTGGCTGGGCACAACATCAGGCCCGCGATCTCTGTCGGAACAACCGCCTCCACAAGCGGAACCTCATCGATCAACAGATCGTAGGCGGTCTTCTTACGCGCCGCCGGGGCAATCCCCAAACCGGTAGAGGCGTTGCCCTGCGGATCGAGATCGACCAACAGAACCCGCGCGCCACGCTCTACGAGTGCCGCCGCCAAGTTGATGGCGGTCGTGGTCTTGCCGACCCCACCCTTCTGGTTTGCAATGGCCAGGATGTAGGGCTGCGGGGAGATTCCGTTACTGGGCACGATGAATGTCCTCCAATACCAGAATC